>WRDL01000043.1 GCA_009784095.1 Coriobacteriia bacterium
CGGTCGGCTCACTGGTCGCAGCACCGACCAATCCGACCAAAGCCGGTTATACCTTTGTCGGTTGGTGGACCGACCCGACCGGTGGAGTGCTCTGGAACTTCGCGACCGATACGGTTCCGGGTACCATGACGCTCTACGCGCATTGGACCAAGAACGTAGTGCCACCGGTCACGCCGTCAACTCCGGATACCGGCGATACGAGCGCTCTGATCCCAATGCTGGGTTTGGTGCTCGTCTCTGTTTCGATGATCGCGGTCGCGACTAAGAGAGTGGGACAGTAGGGTCGGTTCCTTTTGTCCCAAACGTCACCCAGAAAAATGACAGAACGGATCCTTTCGAGGATCCGTTCTCACTTGAGTGAGGGTGGGACAAAAGGAACCGACCCTACTGTCCCACCTACTGTCCCAGTCGCGCGATGCGTTGCAGACCGTAGAGTGTCAGGTCGGTGTCGATGTGCTCGATGCATTCGCACAAAGGCGCGAGAAGCTCCACCAACCCACCGGTCGCGATCACGGCAGGCTTCTTGGTCTCGCCACGCTGCTTCAGCTCGGCGCAGACCTTCTCGACCAATCCTTGCACCTTGGCGGCTTCACCGAGCAGGAGTCCAGATTGCACCGCGCTGCGCGTCGAGGTGCCGATAGTCGCCTCTGGTGCGACAAGATCGACCGCGGAAAGACGCGCCGCCTGGCTGAACAATGCTTCGGCGCTGGTCTCCAGACCCGGTGAGATGACACCGCCCAAGTAGGCCCCGTTCCCATCGATGACATCGATGTTGGTCGCCGTCCCGAAATCGACGACGATCGCTGGGGTACCGTAGCGTGCCTGCGCACCGACCGCGTTGGCAAGCCGGTCGGCACCGGCTTCCTGGGGGACATCGAGCAAGATGTCCAGTCCACCACATGATGCGGCGTCGACGACCAAAATGTCATCGGCTCCGAATGCTTCGGCCAGCGTGACCCAGTGCTCGGTCAGTGAGGGTACCACACTGGCGATGACCACCTGATCGATACGTTCGAGAGCGATCGCATGGATCGTGAACAGCGAGGTGATCAGCACCTGTAATTCATCAGGCGTCTGAGCCGCGATCGTTGCGATCCGTCCGGTGTAGACCAGTGTTTCATCCGCATCAAAGATGGCGAATGCCGTTTGCGTATTACCGATATCCACTGCCAGCAGCATGGCTCTCCTCTGTCACATAAACCGTTACTTAATGGTAAAATTCTAGCGTAAGAAGGTAGATTTGCGCCACTTGAATCCAGAAGGGGAGGACCCATGTCAGGTCAGCCTATGCGAGTATTAGTTGTTGATGACGAGCATGCGATAACCGAATTTGTGAGCTATAACCTCAAGCGTGAGGGATATGAGGTCGAGGTCACGCATGACGGAAATTCAGCACTCGAGATGGCGTTGAACGGATCGTTCGATCTGATAATCCTCGACGTGATGCTTCCCGGAATGAGCGGTTTCGATGTGTGCCAGCGTCTGCGTACCCAATCGGACGTCCCCGTCCTGTTCCTGTCTGCCCGTGACACCGAGATCGACAAGGTCGTGGGCCTCGAGATCGGAGGCGACGACTATCTGGCCAAGCCCTTCGGGGTCAAGGAGCTCAATGCGCGTATCAAGGCGCTTCTGCGCCGCTCGATCGGTGCTGCGGGGCGCGAGATGAGCGACTCTCCGCAGGTCATCGAGGTGGCAGGGGTCACGCTCGATGAGGCCGGGCACCGAGCTCACAGTAAAAAAGGCGAGATCGCTCTTACCCCGCGTGAGTACGAGCTGCTCTCGTGTTTGATGCGAAACGCCGGCAAGGTGCTCTCACGTGACGACCTCTTGCAGGACGCATGGGGCTGGGAATACCTCGTGGAGACCAAAACGGTCGACACACACGTGAAAAGGCTACGCGATAAACTCGAAGATGCCGGAGTCGACGCGAACCTGGTCGAAACGGTACGCGGGTATGGATATCGCTTCAAAGCTGACAACTAACCGCACGAAATAAAGAAAGACCTCACGGATGGCAATACCACAGAACACGGTACGCTCACGTATCGCAAACGCACTGCGAAGGTCGTCGTTTATCTGCACGATCACCATGTTCGGCGCCGCCCTGACCGCGATGGTACTTCCCGGATACTACGGATGGATCGTGCTGGTCAGTGCCGCCGTGATCATCACGGCGATCGCGTTCTTCGTCGCACAACCGACCTCGCTTTCCGTTCTCTCTGAATTCTACAATGCGCTCGAAGCGATATTGGAGTATGCCGCCGGCAAAAAGGACACCCGTGTGAGAAGCGCCGGAGCGCGCGATGTGCGCCAGCTCGCCGACGCATTCAACAAGGTCGCGGCGGAGAACGAGCGTGCGCTCAAAGCACTCTCGGGTGAGGACGCACGCCAGACCCAGTTCGTCAGCGACGTCTCCCACGAGATCCGCACGCCGCTCACCACTATCAGCGGCAATGCCGAGCTCATGTTGGTCAGCGAGGATATGCCTCGCGAGGTCCAGGAACGCTTCTTGACCACGATCGTCGACGAGGCGGGCAGGCTCGGACGCCTTGCGCAGGACCTCGTGACCCTGCAGCGCATCGAAGGCGCGACCGGCGAACTCAAACTGCGCAGTTTCAATCCACGCGAATCGGTCGAGCTGGCCGAGCGCGCACTCGAGGCAATATTCGAACTCTACGGGGTGTCGTTCTTTTATAAGGGAGAGGCACCCAATGTGTTGGGAGATCGTGACCGCATCCAGCAGGTCATCGTGAACCTGGCAGATAATGCGGCGCGCGTCGTCGGCAAGAAGGGCAAGGTATGGGTCGAGCTCTCCACCGCGAGCAGGACCGATATCGATCAGAAACTGGTCAAAGCGCACGCGCTCGAGGTCGACACCTACGCGCTTATCGCGGTGTGTGACAACGGACCGGGTATCCCCGTCGACGAGGTCAACCGGATATTCGAGCGTCTGTATCGCACCGACGAGTCTCGCGCGCGCAATAGCGGAGGCGCGGGATTGGGCCTGTCCATCGTAAAGGCGATCGTCGACCGTCACGGCGGTGTGATCGAAGTACAGAATCGTATCGGAGGCGGTATGCAGTTCAGCATCTATCTACCGGTCCCTCCTGAATTTGACGCGAGTGATGTCGGCACCAAATGGGCCGGTTGGGGGGACTGATGGAAGTAGGAACAGTGGAGAGCACGATGCCGCAGGTGGTGAGCATCTCGCTCGGTTCGAGCGCACGCGATCACAAAACACAGATCGATCTGGGCGGTCAGCGTCTTGAGCTGTGGCGCCAAGGTTGCGATAACGACAAAGAACGTCTCATCGAACGCCTCTGCGAGCTCGATGCGGACCCCAATGTGGTCGCGGTCGGTCTAGGAGGGCTCGATTTCTTCTTGGAAAGCGCGGGAAAGCGCTACTGGTTCCGCGAAGTCAAACCGCTCAAGCAATATGTCACCCACAAGCCTTTCGTCGGCGGAGGGGGACTGAAAGGAGCGTTCGAGAAGAACGCCGTGACCTATCTGGCAGACCACGTCGAGGAGGACCTCAAAGACAAGAAGGTCCTGTGTATAAGCGGGCTCGATCGATGGGGTCTGGCCTGCGGATTTGAGGAGTTGGGTGCCTCGGTCAGGTACGGGGATCTGCTCTGGGCGCTCGGTATTCCACACGTGATCGGCTCGCAAGAGGCCTTCATCCGGCTCGTGCACCTGCTCGCTCCGCTGGCCGTCCAGCTCCCCTTTGCGATGCTCTATGACAGCAACGCCGATCACCATACCGAGCCACAAACGAACGCCATGGCCGAGCGGGAATACCACAACGCCGATATTTTCATCGGCGACTACAAGATGATCATCAAATATCTTCCCCGTGACATGGAGGGCAAGTGGGTCATCACGAACACCACGACCGCCCAAGATGTCGAGTTCCTACGCTCGCGCGGCGTCGAACTGCTCGTGACCACGACCCCGCGTCTGGAGGGTCGTAGCTTCGGGACGAACCTGATCGAAGCAAGTCTGATCGCGCTTGACGGTGCATCCGAGGCGCTTGAACCTCAGCGCTATGTAGAACTGGCACACGAGCTTGGCATAGAGCCGAGCATGGTCTATCTGTGATAAAATAATCGGCAGTTCAGGCAACTCCCAAGCTCGAAAGGAAGCATATGAACAAACGCGCTCGAAATCGCCTTATCGGCATTTCCGTCATTATCGTTTTGGGGGTCATTGCGCTTTTTGCAACGCTGAGTGCGAATACCAGCTCATATAACATGACCGTCGCTGAAGCCGCGCAGGCCGAGAACGTCGGCAAACGCGTCAAAGTGAGCGGAATCGTCGTGAACGGCTCATGGGACCGAAGGACCAATCCGATGCGATTTGAGATCCGTGATGAGGATGACACCGATGGCACCGGTGCGGTGATCACCGTCGTCTACGCGGGCGCGACCGTTCCCTCGACGTTCGGCGATGGCGTGACCGCGATCGTCACCGGCGAGATGGAAGATGATGCGACGATCAGATCGAGCGAGATGATCACCAAGTGCCCCTCGAAATATGAATCAGCGACCGACGCATACAAAGTGCTCCAACTCAAAGAGAGGGCCGATGCGATGATCGGCGTACCGGTCAGGGTCGCCGGATTTGTCAAGGACGGCAAGGTCAATCCTCCGGGATCGGCCGTGCGCTTCATCCTGGTCGACGAACAAGGCTCGCCCGCCGAGCTTAACGTGACCTTCGAGGACGCGCTGCCCGATGAGGTGGAATCGACCGACACCAAGTTGGTACTGACCGGAGAGATGAACAGTAACGGCGCGTTCGACGCGGTCAGCGTCGCTCTCGACAGAAACTAGAAAGAAGAGTATTTATGCTATTACTTGGTCAATTGGGTATGGCGATCGGTCTTATCGGAGCGGTCGTCGCGATCATCACGCTCGTACTCGGTCGCAGTAGCGACAACGAGCAGACGACCCGTTTCGGATACTACCTGACGTTCGTCTCGGCGTTCGGCATCACGTTGTCGACACTGGTCATCACCGTCGCGTTCTTCATTCGCGATTACAGCATCTTCTATGTCGCGAGCAATCGCTCGACCGACGTATCTTCACTTCGCTGGCTCTACGACCTCTCGGGGGTCTGGGCCGGGCGCGAGGGATCCCTGCTCTTTTGGGCATGGCTACTCGCGATCTTTACCGCCTATATCGCGTGGCGTGGGCTGCGCGATCTTGACGAGTTGACCAACATGGCGCTGATGGTACTCAACGTGATCGTCACGCTCTTCTGTATCGTGCTCATCGTCCCCAACGGTCCGAACAATCCGTTCCTTGCCACTCCCGCGCATATGCTCGTCAACGGCACGCTGGTCGGGCAGGGCGCGACGCTGGGCATGAACCCGCTGCTCCAGCACTGGGCGATGATCCTGCATCCGCCGACGCTCTTTGTCGGCTATGCGGGCCTGACCGTCCCGTTCGCCTATGCGATGGCCGCGCTCATCATCGGCGACGCATCATCGGACTGGGTCAAGAAGGTCGACCGGGTCACCCTTTTCGCCTGGTTCTTCCTCGGCGCCGGTATCGGTCTGGGTTCGATCTGGGCCTACGTGGTACTCGGTTGGGGAGGTTACTGGGCTTGGGATCCGGTCGAGAATGCCTCGATTCTGCCGTGGTTCGTCGGGGTCGGGCTCATCCATAGTTTCACGATCTATCGTCTGCGTGACGGTTTCAAGCGCTGGGCGATCTTTTTTGCCGCATTCACCTTCGCGATGGTCATCCTCGGCACGTGGATCACCCGCTCGGGCTTGGTGCAATCGGTGCACGCATTCGCCTCCGATGCACTGTCGGCTTGGCTCTTCGGCTTCATGATCTGGGGACCGATACTGGCAGCGGCGATCGGACTTACCCTGCGCTGGGATCTCTTCAGTGACGAAGACGAGTTCGAGTCGCTGACGAGCCGCGAGGCGGCGTATTATCTGACCAACGTCATCATGTTCATGGCCTCACTGATCATCGCGATCATGACCACGGCGAGTTGGTGGTCGGGGCTCTTCATGCAAAATTCCTTGAATTACTCTGCCATGTCCTATGAGCTACTCGCTCGTCCGGTCGGCATTGTGTTTCTCTTTATACTGGCGGTCTGCCCGCTCTTGTCGTGGCGTACCACCGATACCGGTCGGTTCCTCAAAAAGATCATGATTCCTTCGATCGCCGCGCTCGGTATTCTCGCGCTTCTGATCTGGGAGTGGATCGCGGTGCTTCGTCCGACCTACGCTGATATGGTCGCGCTGGGAGGAGAGGTCGCCAATCGCTATCTGCAGTTCGGTCAACCAATGTATGACATCACCACGCTGCTCGGATTTGCACTCGCATCCTTTTTGATCGCCAACACGCTCGCGCTGTTCGTACGCGGGGTGCGCGCGCGCATGAAGGCGACCGGTGAGAATGCACCGTCCGCGCTGTGGTCGGTGCTTACCAAGGCACGTTCACAGTCAGGTGGCTACCTCGCTCACATCGCGATCGGCATCATCGTCATCGGTCTGATAGGCTCGGCGATGTTCGTGCGTGATATCGCGGTCGTCATTCCTGATCGAGCCGGCGAGACGATCGAGATCGCCGACTACACGCTCATCTATCAGGACCGGGTTGAAGAGCAGCTCGCCAACGGTGATAACCAAATGACGGTCAACTTCGCGGTCGAGCGTGATGGCAGATCGGTCGGTACGGTCTCGCCCTCGATGACCGAGTTCGCGCTTCAAGGACAGACGCGTCTGAACGCCAGCGTCACCTCGGAGCCCCTCCGTGACATCTTCGTGGTCTTTCAAGGTATGCAGGACGGGATGATCTCGATGAACGTCAAGATCAATCCGCTCATCTGGTTCGTCTGGGCAGGGTTCGGTCTTCTTTTGATCGGCACCATGCTCGCCATGTGGCCGAAAAAGAAGAGGCTCGCGGCGTGATCGACGCGTGATCGACCGACACGATGGCATCGACCGAGAACAAAGACCGAATCGCTGAGGATGTTCTTGCGCTCGACGTCGCCCATCTGACCCGCAAGTTCGGGGTGCGCAAAGCGCTCGATGACGTCACCTTTCAGTTGGAACAACATCGTTTCCTGTCGATCTTCGGTCCCAACGGTGCCGGTAAGACCACGCTGCTGCGCATCCTTGCCACGCTGACCGCTCCCTCGCAGGGAAGCGACGTCACCGTTCTGGGCTTTGATGTGGTCAAAGACGCATTCGCTCTGCGTGAGCACATCGGACTGATCAGCCACAACCCGCTACTCTATCCGGATCTGACCGCCGAGGAGAACCTCAGATTCTTCGCTCAACTCTATGGGATCACCGGCGCCGATGCACGTATCGATGAGTTGCTCGATGCCGTCGAGCTGACGCATCGCAAACTCGATATCGTGCGCACATTCTCGCGCGGGATGACCCAGCGCCTCTCGCTGGCCCGCACACTTCTCCCACGACCTGAGCTGATCTTTCTCGATGAGCCCTACTCGGGGCTCGATCCGCACGCCAGCGACATCCTCGATGCGCTCATCGATGGTATCCGCGACAAACACACCTTCGTCATGGTCAGCCATGACCTGGAGCGCGGGCTCGAGTTGTGCAGCCATGCGCTCATCCTGGCACGTGGCAAGGTGGTGCTCTTCGAGGACAAGGAAACGCTCGACAGTGATCTGTTCCGTGCGACCTATCGCGAGACGGTCGGGTTGGGGGTCTCCTAGATGAGCGAAAAGCGCAACATCTCGAGTTTCGATCAGTTCCGCGCGATACTGCACAAAGACATCGTGATGGAGTTGCGTACCAAAGAGATGCTCACCTCGATGGGGCTCTACGCGCTGCTCGTTCTGATCATCTATTATGTGGCGCTCTCACAGGCTGGCTCGGCGTTCGAGGTCGAGCGTATCGCCGGAGGTCTTCTTCTGCTCGCGATCGTGTTCACCTCGATGCTGGGGCTCAACCGTTCGCTGGTCCACGAGAAGGACCAGGGCTGTCTTGAAGCGCTGCTGCTCTCGCCGGTCGATCGACCCGTGATCTTTTTCGGCAAAGCGGTCGGCAACCTCATCTTCCTCATCCTGGTCCAAATACTTATCGTACCTCTGTTCTACTTCATCTTCATGAGCGGATCGCAGGTGCAAAGCGGTCCGTGGTGGATGCTCGCCCTGGCCCTCTTGGTGGGCTCGATCGGCATTGCCGGGGTCGGCACGTTCCTCGCGACGATGTCGGTCAACACGACCGGCACGGATTTTATCCTGGCCATCATGTTCATCCCGCTGGTCTTTCCGCTACTGCTGGTCGTGGTCGCGGCACTGACCGCGGTGATCACGGCTGATGCGGGCTATACCCAAGTGTATTGGACGATGCTTGCGGCGGCCGCCGGCTACGACGTGATCATGATCGCGGTGGCTTTCGCGCTCTATGAGTTCATTATTGGGGCATAATAGAGACGGTGCACGCAACGAAGGATCATACGGTCTTTTAATAGGCAGTCAGCATGCGAGCAGGGAGAGGAAAGCGCATCGGTGAGTAAACAACTGAAAATCGCGATAATACTTATGGTGATCGGCGCTCTATTGACGACACTGGCATTCTTCATGGCATTTTATACCGCGCGCGTACAGGGCTTTGGCACGGTCGTTTCCGACCAACCGCTCGATACCGCGTTCGCACTCGCTCCTCCCTCGATGCAGCCGACCGACGGCATCGCCTATGAGCGGCCGTGGCTCTCGCAAAAGATATTCTACTTCCATGTACCGGTAGCCGAGGCATCCTTTCTGATCTTTACCATCGCTGCCATCTTCGCGCTGCTCTTCCTGCTGAGAAAAGATAAGAAATACGACACGCGCTCACGCATCGCAATGGAGACCGCGTTCGTCTTCGTAGTGGCGACGATGATCACCGGTGTGTTGTGGACCCGTGCGAGCTGGGGAGTGTGGTGGGACTGGGAACCGCGCCTGACCACCTACTTCATCATGATGATCTTGATGATCGCCTACTTCGTGGTGCGCAACAGCGTGGGCGATGAGGAACGCGCGGCGACCTACGGAGCGGTCTTCTGTCTGATCGCCTGGGTCGATGCCCCGCTCAGTTTCATTATCACAAGACTGATACCTTCCAACCATCCGGTAGTGTTCCAATCGGGTATGGATACGACCAATCTGATCCCGTTCATCATCGCGCAGATCGGTATGCTGATGATCGGCTACGCCATCTATGTTCTGCGGGTGACCGAGGAAAGCATGCATGAACGGATCGAGCTACTCAAAGAAAGACTGGAGGCCTGATATGATCGACCCGACCAATACCGAGCTTTACGATCTCGTCTTGCAAGATGCCCCCTTCGTGATCGCCGCGTACGGCATCTTGTGGCTGGGACTGTGCGCCTATGTCACCTTCATGTTGACGCGTATGCTTAAGATGGGCAAAGAGCTTACCCTGCTCGAGGATGCGGTCGATAAGCTCAAGTAGACGCATCGATAATACCGCCCGCGTGGTCTGCTTGCCTGAACAACAATGTAGCACGAGCGTGGGCGACCCACCAAAGACAGAGGACACCGCCGTGGTGTCCTCTTTTTACTGAGATGGGGTCATAGCGGTGTACGCTTATAGCGAGCAACAGCTTATCACAACGCGCTACTCGACGAAGACGACATCGGGCAACGCTTCAGGGCTCTCCTTCCCAAGCTCGTCATGCTCAAGCCCCTCTTTGTCACGGACCGCTTTGAGACGCGTCTGGATGCGCAACACCATGGCGGCCAGCGGAGCGGCAAGTGTGCCTCCCAGCAGACCGGCGAGTGTGAACCCGAGTATGGTGACCACAAGCACGGCGATCGGATGCATATTGAGTTGATCACCGACCACGCGATTGTAGACGATCTGCTCCAAGACATTTTGGACCACGACGCATAGTATCAAGACGATCAGTGCGGTGACCAGTCCCTTCGTACCGAAGGTGACCAGAACAGCGAACGCCACGGCGATCCATGCTCCTACGAAGGGGATGTAGCCGGTGATAAAGGTCACGATCATGACCGGGATGACCAGCGGCACACCGAATACCAATAAAATGAGACCGGAGCCCAGTGCGGTGACCAGTCCTTTGATGGTGATGCCCTTGAAATAATCACGTAGTGCCGAAGTCGTGTCGGAGACGATACCGGCGCCCAGCTCGGGATCGACGCCCAGATGTGTGGCGATGAACTCCTCGATCTGCTCGAAGTCGCTGAGCAGATAGTACAGGATCATGGCTGCGATAAGAATACCGATCAGCGCGCTAGCGACACCGGACATCGCCGTGCGTATCGAGCCGATGCCGCTTGAGATCGTCTGCAACAGACCCTCGGTGTTACTGCCCGCTGCTGTGGGATCGAAGGTATTGGTGATCGTCTCGGTCATATTGGTGACCGTCGTATCGATCTGCGCCTGCGTGACACCTAGGTTGGCGAAGACGTCGTCGACGTAGGTGCTGATGCTTTGCACGCTCAGTACCAGTTGGTTGCCGATATTGGGGGC
>WRDL01000044.1 GCA_009784095.1 Coriobacteriia bacterium
CAAGACACCCCGCATGGTGGGTATACCACCGCATCCGTCAAATGTGCGGTCTGCCATTCGGTCCATCGCGCCTCAGCAGACGGCATCGCGTTGACCGCCGCAGACTCGTGTCAGAACTGCCACACCGCGTGGGGCAGTGGGGGCTCGGTCAAGCTTATCGAGTGGGAGAATCCGGCTCTGGGTGCCGTCAGCGGACCGCATACGAACCAAGGATGTCTGCTGAAGTGTCATGGCGGCTCGGTACACGGCACGTCAGGCTCGCAGTTCTTCGCGATGAATCACTTCATGCTTGGAGGCAATGCCGACGCGAAGCTCGTCAATGATTTTGTAGCAGGCAATGTAAGTGACAGTATCACCTACGTCGTCGGTGGTGGCAGTGGTGAGGGTGCCAACTGGTTCCAAAGCGGTAACGCGCGGGTACCATGGGACGGCGCGCCTCCCGCGGGGGTGACCGCAGCGCAATTCGCGGCGGCGAAAGCGACCGCGACCGGATATACCTGCTCGCAGAGTGGCTGTCATGACGTGCCGAACAACGGTGGACAATACGTGGTCCACACCGATGGGTTCGTCGGCGTCGACACGATGCTTACCGGTCACGGGACCGGTGTCACAAAGGATATCGCCGGAACGGTGAGGACCGGTTGCGGGCCCTGCCATCCCGGAAACGCGGCAGGTGGGTATCGTCGTTATGACAACATCGTCAATCCGAATGCGCGTGCGTATGGGTGCGACCAGTGTCACGACCTGATCGGTAGGGCGACCAACTCGACCGCGTGGCCTCACGCGAGTGTGGGTATCGATGTCTACGAATGGGATGGCTCGGGTAACCGGATCACGACCACCAGAGATAAAGTCGTCTCGGGAAACCTGTGGATGTATCGCTATAGCATTGCCCAAGCTAACACGAGCAAGAACGTCGGCTGGGATAGCACCGCACGCTCCAATACCCTGGGCGTCGCGGCAGATCCACGCTTCGTCCTGCTCAACTATGGCGATGTGGGTGGAGTCGATCCACTGGCGTCCGATGAGGCGACCGATGGATCCTGCCTGAAGTGCCACGTCGCGACCGATGATGCGAGTAAGATCGCCGCGGGCGTGCCGGCAGGTGAACTTGACAGCTTTAAATTGATACCAGCTCTTGTTGGGGATATCAGTAAACCAATCCACGTGAATCCGTTCATAGGAACCGATCCTCTCGCCCCCAACTCGAAGTATATATTCCAATATCGTTAGGCGGAGTCGCAGTGAGCGGTAAGCGCACGCGGAGTTACCGCGACGTGTCTGCAGTATCGAGTGATCCCTATATACGGATCTTATTGTGGATCGGTGCTCTGGTGTTGGTCGGTGCGCTCCTTTCCGTGATCAATGCGTTATGGCTCGGTGTGATCGATCTTTCCGGAACTCCACGGACTCGAGAGAGTGCCGAGCTGATCGCTGCTCAAAGTTCGCTTGAATTGAACCCTGATAACGCTGATGCATGGCAGACCTATTTGCTGGCACTGATGGAATCGGGCACCATGAGCGAAGCGCAACGTGAACTTGACCGCGCACAGCAACGCGATGTCGATGTGACGCGCGGACAACAGCTTCTTTTCATCCAAGCAATGATCGAGAAACGGAGCGGCAACGATGAGGAGGCGACAGATCTGTTCAGAGCTGTCGCCGATAAGACGATGGAAGCGTATATCGTCGAGCGAGACAGCGGATCGACCACGCAGAACTGGGCGATCGCGTATGGGGTCCATCCGAATTATGGACTGAGCCTTCTCGAGATCGCGCGCATCGAGATAAAGCATGCGGATTGGCATGCAGTCGATGAGGTGCTGACCCAATATCTTGAGACCTATCCCACCGAAGCCGGTGTGCTGGTCGATCGTGCGAACGCGCGGGTAGAGATCGGTGACATCGAAGGTGCCACCTCGGATTATCGTCGCGCGCTCGATTTCATACCGGATTTCGACGAGGCGCTCGAGGGACTGCAGGCGCTCGGGGTAAAGCAGTAGAGCATGCGCAGAACCCGTATCCTTCTCACCGTTCTTCTCACGCTGTTCATGGTGGTCGTCTTTGTGTTATTAGGATTCTTATTGGGACTTGTCGGTCCCTACAGTTCTCAGCAGACAGATACCAATGGTATATCCGCTGTTCGATCCATCTATGCCTTCGGACCTGATCCAACGCAGATGATCAGCCCCGCCTCGGTCGCATTTCAGCCGGGGAGCACGAGCATCTGGTGCGCCGATCAGGGCAATTTCCGCCTTGTCGAGTTCAACTATGATGGTTCCCATCGCAGCACGTTCTCTCAGGATGCGGTGGGTGACGGCTTTGATTTCCCCTCAGATATCGCGATCTCTCCCGATGGTTGGTTCTATGTGGTCCAGTCGACTTACAACAAAGTAACGGTCTATGATCCACAGTTCAAGTTCGAGCAAAAGCTCGAGTCACCGATGCCGATGTCGATCGCGGTAAGCGATGATCTGGTGGTGGTCGGATGTGTTCCGGGGTTCGCGCTTTTTAAGCGCGATGGGACCTATATCAAATGGGTCGGGACGCGTGGCTCGGCAGACGATCAATTCGACACCATCAACGGGGTGGCGCTCGATGATGACGACAACATCTACATAGTTGACACCTATAACAATCGACTGAGCAAATACGACAAAGACGCAACACGCATCTGGATGGTCTCTTTGGGTCCTTCCGGAAATCAGGTCGAGCCGATGAGATCAGAGGACGGGGTCGAAGATCTTGTTATGCAGACCCCGATGGGCGTGTGCATCGATGGCGCGGGACGTGTCGTGATCGTCGACAATCAAGGGTTCTCGGTGGCTGCGTTCGATCCTGACGACGGTCATAATCTGGGGGTGTGGGGAACATACGGGAGCAGAGACGGCCAGTTCCTCTATCCCGCTGATATCAGCTACTGTGAGCGGACCGATTCCTTTGCTATCGCCGATACCGGTAATAGACGGTTGCAGATCGTACGAATCCCCGATAGTGGCGCGCATCTCGCGGCGACCATAGAGCGCGGGTCGAACGGTCCGCTTCGGGCGTGCTTCGTACCGCTCGTCGTTGTGACGGTGCTGGGTGCTGCATTGGTCGGATATTCGGTCTATAAAAGAAAGACGCTTACTCCGAATGCGGACGAGTGGATCGAGTAGGGTCTACTCACTCCTGTTTGAGGATAGCCTTACCGGTGACTACGTTACAATATCAATATGAATGATCATCCAGCTATATCGGTCGTGACCGTATGTAAAAACGCTGCTCAGACTATAGAGAGAGCGCTTTTAAGCATCACCGATCAGCGGAGCAATTCCGGCGAAACATTTCTCGACTACGAGCATATCATCATCGATGGCGGCTCAACCGACGGGACGCTTGAGATCCTCGATCGCTACCGCAGCGCGCAAGAAGAGCGTGGTGTTTCGGTCACGATCGTCAGCGAACCTGATGAGGGCATCTATGACGCGATGAACAAGGGGCTGGCGATCGCGCAAGGAACCTACATCGGGTTCCTCAATGCCGATGATCGATATGCTCAAAGCGCGCTGGCAACAATCGCCGGAGTCGCGAAGGACAGCGGTGCCGATTGCATCGGTGGTGCTTGCGAGATCGTCGATGAGAGCGGCAAAACAGTACGCATCCGACCCTCTATACCGCATTTGCTCAATAAGGCTTTTCCTCAAGAGATGCCGGTCGCTCACCAGTCACTTTTCCTGCGCACCGAACTACTGCGCAAGCTCGACGGTTTCCGCATCCAGTTCCCCCTTGCGGCGGACTACGATCTGACCTTGCGACTGCTCGATCACCTCGATGAAGAAAGCAACGAAAAACCAAGTTGGGTGTTCATCGATGGATTGATCTCGTACTTCACACTCGGAGGCGCGAGCTATCATCCCGCCAGGACTGCACGCGATTACCGTGAGGTGAGACTTGCTAATGGGTGGGCATGGCCGGAAACACAGCTGCTCTATCTGCGCAATCTCATCGCCTCATATCTTGTACGGATCTAAGTATCTGAGCCTTCGAACAACTCGATATACTGTGGTATGACGATGTCCAAGTCGTAGTGACTGCGGGCATTACGGTACTGCTGTCTCGCAAGAGCTGAGCGATCCTTCTCATCGGTGGCAAAATGCTCGATCATAGTGGCCAACGCTTGCGCAGACGGCTCACTGATGGCGGACGGGTCACGTACGACGTCGGTGATACCACGGGTGTCGGTGCCGATGACCGCAACTCCTGAGGCGACGAACTCCATCAAGGAGCGGGGAAGCCCCTCGCGCTGAGAGACAAGCAGACCGAGATCACAGATCCTGATGAGTTGACGGACCTCGTCATGAGGGATCTGTCCGGTGAAATGGGTGAGCCCATCAAGGGATGATCCGGAGACCGTCTGCTTGAGTGACTCCTCAAGAGGACCGCTTCCGATCAGAAGGAAGTGGATGGATGGCTGGCGGTCCGCAAGTAGCTCAGCGGTTTTGAGGACGAGTTCGTGGCGCTTGTTCTCATTCATCTCGGCGATCATACCGACCACGATACCGTCGGCAGGGACCCCCAGCGATTCTCGCAAAGCCCGGCGGTCGTCCTCGGCATCAGCGCGTGTGAACGATCCGAAATCGAGTCCCGTGCCGTCGATGCGGTGCAGAGTTGCGGGTCGCTCATCGAGTTGTGTCAGCGAGACCAACTCTCGCCCGGCGATCTCGTCCATGTCATTCATGACCACCAGATCATCGGTGACACCGATAACATTGCGCTCGGCTGCCTTGAACAACCGCGCTGCTAGTGAGGGGTGTTCTGCGTCGAAGAAATGAAACCCGTGTACCGTGTAGATGATGTGCGGTCGCTCGTCGCCAGGTTGCTGCTTGAGCGCGCGCCGGGTAACGAACGCGGCGATCGGGGTATGTACATGTACCACATCGTAGTCGTGTTGCGCGATCAGCTCGCGTATTCGGCGCGCAAGTTCCGGCAGATGGGTCAAACTGGAAAGCGTGCGATCCCAGCCGATTTGATGGATGGTATCGAAGTGAGCCTCAAGCTCGGTGGTATCTCCCGCCATTACCTCATCTTGCGTCTGGCCGGTCAGCGCATCGACCGTCCAACCGCGCTTACGCAGCGCATCAGAAAGCGGCAGCAGGAACGCCTGGAGCGTTATCGGGACGGTGGTGACGATAAGGGCTCGTTTGCTCATGAATCTATAGTAGCGCACCTCAGTTGCCTATTTAGGAAAGGCAGGGCGCTCTACGCTAAAATGAGTCTATGGAAAAACTACTTGCCATAGACGGCGGGTCGTCTGTTCGTGTGGACGAGTTTCCCCCATGGCCTCAGATCGACCGTGCGGGTATCGAAGCGGTCGAGCAGGTACTTCACAGCGGAAAACTCAACTATCACGTAGGAGTTGCCTGCACCCGCCTCGAGGAGGTCTTCGCGGCGTATTGTGAAGTACCCTATGCATTGGCGGTCTCCAATGGGACGGTGGCGCTCGAGATCGCGCTGCGTGCCTGGGGAGTCGGTGCAGGCGATGAGGTCATCGTGCCGAGTCGCACCTTCATCGCGACCGCCGGCGCGGTCGTCTCTGTTGGGGCGACCCCGGTGATCGCCGATATCGATCCGGAGACGAACTGCTTGACCGCGCTCGCGTGTGCCAAGGTACTCACCCCGCGTACGAAAGCGATCATCGCCGTCCATTTAGGCGGCTATCCCGCTCCGCTCGCTTCGCTCAAGTCGCTTGCCGATCAGGTCGGCGCGGTCGTTATCGAGGACTGTGCTCAGGCGCTCGGCGCACGCTCCGGTGGCGCTCCGGTCGGCTCGCAGTGTGCGGCGGGGTGCTTCTCGTTCTGTCAGGACAAGATCATCTCATTGGGCGAAGGCGGCATGATCACCTTCACCGATGAGTATATCTATAACCGTGCATGGTCCTATCGCGACCACGGCTGCGATCCCGACCTGTCCGGTGAGGTCACGGTCGGCGAAACACGATCACAGTTTCGGTGGCTCCGCACGAGTTTCGGGACCAATGCGCGCATGACCGAGATGCAGGGCGCGCTCGGGCTGTGGGCGATGGACCATTTGGAGGGGTGGCACACCCAGCGGCGCGAGAACGCACAGGTACTGATCGATGCGATGGCACAGATCGACGGCATCACCGCGATCGTACCTGCAACCGATGACGCACTGACAGAGCATGCGTTCTATCGACTCTATGGCGCGATCGATACCGCGATGCTCTCAAAAGACTGGTCCCGTGATCGTGTGATCGACGCGATAAACGCCGAAGGAGTGCCGGTCCAATATGGCAGCTGCTCGCTTATCGGCAACGAGGCTGCTTTCGCTCACGCTGATATCCCGGTCAACCCCGATCTTGTTGGCGCACACCGCGCCGATGAGACCTCGATCGCGTTCTTCGTACATCCCAGCGCGACGCGAGCCGATATG
Source organism: Coriobacteriia bacterium (assembly GCA_009784095.1). Lineage (GTDB taxonomy): Bacteria > Actinomycetota > Coriobacteriia > WRKU01 > WRKU01 > WRDL01. Next base: position 6,436 of record WRDL01000044.1, read on the forward strand.
CAAGATGTCGCGACCGCGCTTCGCAAAGTGATGGCGGTAGCGCTCTGCTGATGGGTATTCTCGACTTCATTCGCAATGTGCAGGGGACGCGCAGAGGCTGGCAAGCCGCACTCGTCTCATGGGATGCCGCTGCGATCACGATCGCAACGTTTCTGACCTACTACGCGCGTTTCGAGGGTGTCGTCCCTGACATGTTCGCCCAATTCCTCCTCCCGATGCTCGCGGTCTCGCTGATGGTCTATCTGTTGTTCGCATGGCTGTTCGGACTCTACCAAGTGGTACTCAAGCACGTCGGTATCGATACGCTCATGCGCGTCATCGGAGCGGTACTGTGCGGTGCGGCAATGCTTGCGGTACTCGATGTGATCGCCTCTGCGTGGAGAGGATGGCAACGTCCGGTCCCGCTCGGTGTGGTGTTCATCCAGGCTGCTCTCGTGTTGCTTGCGCTCGCCGGTATCCGCATTTTCGTACGCGCAGCCCTACATCTGCGCGCGACCGGTTCCCATCATGGGGCCCACACGTTGATCGCCGGTGCGGGAAGTGCGGGTTCGCTCTTGTTGCGCGAGATCCAGGCGCGTCCCGGACTCGAAGTCGACGTCGTCGGATTCATCGATGACGACCCTCAACTGATCGGTACGATCCTGGGCGGCGAGCGGGTGCTCGGTTCGATCGATCAACTAGAGGAGTTAGTCGATGCATACGGGATCGAGGAGTTGTTCGTGGCGCTGCCGACCGCCGAGGACACGAAGGTGCGTGCGTTGCTCAATCGCGCGGCCGATCGGGGACTGACCACTCATATCATGCCCAAGATCGTGATCGAGCGTGGTTCGGTCTCGCTCTCCGACATGCGCAAGGTCGATGTCGAGGACCTCTTAGGTCGCGAGTTGACCCCGATCGATGTTGAAGGGGTGCGTGCGACGATCGAGGGTAGGGTGGTCGTGATCACCGGGGCTGCCGGATCGATCGGCGCCGAACTTGCGCGTCAGATCATGACGATGGATCCCGCGTCGCTTCATCTGCTCGAGTTTGACGAATCGCGTCTTTATGAACTGAGCTTCGAGCTTGACGCGATCAAATCCGGAATCGCTCACATGCACATCCTCGATATCCGCGACCAGGTCAAGGTCGAGCGGATATTTACAAGCATAAAACCGCAGGTCGTTCTGCATTCTGCGGCGTATAAACATGTCCCGTTGATGGAGATGGAGCCGGCAGAGGCGCTGCGCTCGAACGTCATCGGCACGAGCAACATCCTCGAGGCGGCGGCGCGCCATGGCGCAGAACGCTTCGTCTTGATCTCGACCGATAAAGCGGTCGAACCGGTCAACATAATGGGTAAGACCAAACAACTCGCCGAGCGACTCATGCTCTCGCGCGTCGATGCGTACCCCGACATGATCTGTGTGGCGGTCCGCTTCGGTAATGTCCTCGGCTCGCGCGGGTCGGTCGTACCGATCTTCGAGGAGAAGCTATTGCGTGGTGAGAACCTCACGGTGACCGATGAGCGCGTCACACGTTTCTTCATGCTCATCCCCGAGGCGGCACGCCTCGTCTTGCAGGCGCAAGCGATCGGAAGTAGCGGTGATATATTCGTTCTCGAGATGGGCGAGCCGGTGCGCATCGTTGATCTTGCGCGCAAGATGATCGCGCTCTCCGGCATTCCTGCCGATATCGAGTTTATCGGGATGCGCCCGGGCGAGAAGCTCCATGAGGTTTTGATCAACGAGAGCGAGACACTTGAGGAGACCTCGGCGGACAAGGTTTTGCGGGTGGCTCATCCCCAGCTCGAAGAGCTGAGCGATCAAGACATGGCGCACATAGCGCAGATGGTCGAGTCTGCGACGGTCAACATCGGCGATGTGCTCGCGCTGTAGGCGACAATGATGAGACAGTAGGGTCGGTTCCTTTTGTCCCATTCGACGATATGAGAGAAAGTAGAGTGATATGGCGAAAAGAAAAGTCGCGCTGATCACCGGAGTCACCGGACAGGACGGCTCGTATCTGGCCGAATTCCTGCTCGCCAAAGGATACGAGGTGCACGGTATCAAGCGACGGTCCTCGACGTTCAACACGCAGCGCATCGATCATCTCTACCAGGATCCGCACGATGAGGATGTGCGTTTTCATCTGCATTATGGCGACCTCACCGACTCGGGCAACCTCATACGTCTGATCGGCGAGATACAGCCTGATGAGATCTATAATTTGGCGGCGCAAAGTCATGTGCTCGTCAGTTTCGAGATCCCCGAATACACCGCCGAGGTAAATGCGCTCGGTGTACTGCGTCTACTCGAGGCTATCCGCATTCTCGGCCTTGAGGGTAAGACACGTTTTTATCAGGCGAGCTCCTCGGAACTTTTCGGCAAAGCCAGCGAGATCCCGCAAAGCGAGATGACACCGTTCTATCCGCGCAGCCCCTACGGAGTTGCCAAGCTTTTCGGTTATTGGACGGTCGTCAACTATCGCGAGGCGTACGGCATCTTCGCGTGCAACGGCATTTTGTTCAACCACGAGTCACCGGTACGCGGAGAGACGTTCGTGACGCGTAAGATCACGCGCGCGGCTGCCCGTATCAAACTGGGTATGCAGGAGTGCCTCTATCTGGGCAACCTGGATGCCAAGCGCGACTGGGGTTTTGCCGGCGATTATGTCGAGCTGATGTGGTTGATGCTGCAACAGGACGAGCCCGATGACTATGTCATGGCAACTGGTGTCACCACGTCGGTGCGCGAGTTCTGCGCTGCGGCGTTCGCACATGCCGGCATCGAGCTGTGCTTTGAAGGCGAAGGGGACGAGGAACGTGGGATCGATAAGGAGAGCGGCAAGATGGTGGTCGCGGTCGATCCGCGCTACTTCCGTCCGACCGAGGTCGATCTGCTCCTCGGGGACGCATCCAAAGCGGCCGAGGTGCTGGGAAAGAAGCCGTTGACCACACTCGAGGAGTTGACCGCGTTGATGGTCGATTTCGACCTCGAGCAAGCTCAGCGTGAGTCGCATCTGCGCGCGGGTGGCTTCGAGACATTCGAGCCCCAAGAGTGAGACAAAGAGAGACAAAGGGGTCGGTTCCTTTTGTCTCACAAGTGACAAAAGGAACCGACCCCTTTGTCTCAGACAAGGTGAGAGAGATGGACAAGAACGCAAAGATATTCGTCGCAGGACACACCGGGTTGGTCGGCAGCGCGATCGTACGCGAACTGGAAAGCCGAGGCTACACCACTATCTTGACGGCGACCCACCGCGATCTCGATCTGACCGATCAGGCGGTCACGCTGGAATGGTTCATCGAGAATCTTCCCGCATATGTGTTCCTTGCCGCCGCCAAAGTCGGAGGTATCGGAGCGAATAGCGCGCAACCGGCGACCTTCCTGTTCGAGAATCTCGCCATCGCGCTCAACGTGATCGACGCGGCGTGGCGTACCAAAGTCACCAAGCTGTGCAATCTGGGATCCTCTTGCATCTATCCGCGTGATGCCGAGCAGCCGATCGTCGAGGAAGCGCTACTGACCGGTGAGCTCGAGACGACGAATGAGGCATACGCGATCGCTAAGATTGCGGCGATCAAGCTCTGTCAGAGCTACAACACCCAGTATGGGACGAACTACATCTCACTGATGCCGTGTAACCTCTACGGACCTGGCGACAACTATGATCTGGATACGTCGCATGTGCTCCCCGCGTTGATCGCCAAATTCCACGCGTCGAAAGTCGCCGGATCTGAGAGCGTCGAGTTGTGGGGAGACGGCTCGCCGTTGCGTGAGTTCCTCTATGTCGATGACGTGGCAAAGGCGGCGGTCCATCTCATGGAAAACTGTGACGCGGATCAGATCCATCCCTGGATCAACGTCGGGTCGGGCAGCGAGGTCGCGATCGGGCGACTCGCCAATACGGTGCGCGAGGTCGTATTCGACGATGCGGCGCTTGCGCACGGTGCGACGATGCCGCAGATAACTTGGGACACGACCAAGCCTAACGGTACTGCACGCAAGTTACTCGACAGCTCACGTGCTGGCGCGCTCGGCTGGAAGCCCACGGTCCCG
>WRDL01000045.1 GCA_009784095.1 Coriobacteriia bacterium
ACCAGACGATTGGTGAAGTAGCCGGTCCCGCTAATGATATTTGCATCGATCGCTTCTGCTGCCTCACGGATGGCACTGATGATCTGCGGGGCGCGAAAACGCGACATACTGATAGCGGTCACATCGGCTCCGGCTTCTATCGCGGCGTGTGCAAAGCCGCTGCCTGCAGCAGCAACGACCGCGACTTGAGCGCCCGCATCGAGCAGCCCTTTGACGAGTGGAAGCGCGCGCAATCCATAGCGCCCGATGCTGGGACCGCTGAAATTATTGACGATAACGACCCTGAGATCTTCGTACTGAGACGGCATCATACCCTTCTTCCGTTACATGGTGACGAGCGTATCGCTATGGTGTCCTTTGAATACATTGCGGGTATCGAAAATGAGCTTGGCGTGTTCGCGCACCATGTCGTAGTCCACACCGGAGTGTCCAGTCAGAACGAGTACGCAGTCAGCCGCTTCGACCTCATCGACCGTGAGCGCCACACTCTCGACGGTCTTGCCGGCTTGGATGTAGTGCGGCACGAACGGATCATGAAAGTGCACATCGGCTCCCTTTTCAAGCAGCAAGTCGATGACCTTGATCGCCGGACTCTCGCGCATATCATTAACATCGTTCTTGTAGGCGACACCGAGCACCAGGATACGCGCGCCCATGAGCGCCTTCGAGTGCTCATTGAGCGCCTCGAATACACGACGCACCACGTAGTAGGGCATATCCTCATTGATCAGCCCTGCCAACTCAATGAATTGAGTATGAAAATCGTACTCGCGTGCCTTCCAGCTCAAGTAGAACGGATCGATCGGGATGCAATGGCCTCCCAGCCCCGGACCGGGGTAAAAACCCATGAACCCGAATGGTTTTGTCTTAGACGCATCAACGACCTCCCACATGTTGATGTCCATACGCTCGCAAAGTTGCGCAAGCTCGTTGACGAGCGCGATGTTCACGCAGCGATAGATGTTCTCCAACAGCTTCGAGAGCTCTGCTGCCTTGGTCGATGAAACCGGAACGACGGTATCGATGAAACGTTCGTAGAACGCGGTCGCGATCTCACAGCACTCAGGAGTACAGCCTCCGACGACCTTGGGGGTGTTCTTGGTCTGGAACTGGGCGTTGCCCGGATCGACGCGTTCAGGTGAGAACGCCAGGTAGATATCCTTGCCGACGGTAAAACCCTGCGCCTCAAGTAGCGGTTTGATGATCTCATCGGTCGTACCCGGATACGTTGTCGATTCGAGCGTGACGAGCGTATCTTTCTTCAGATATGGCGCAATCGCTTCGGTCGCCGATACCATGAACGATACATCCGGCTCTTTCATCTCGTTGAGCGGGGTCGGGACACAGATCGTGATACAGTCGCACTCGCTGGCTCGCGAGAAATCGGTCGTCGCTTCGATCAACCCTTTTTCTACAAGCGGTGCTAGCTCATCGCTGGGAACATCCCCGATATAGCTTGTACCGGCATTGACCTGAGCAGCGCGATCCTCACTGACCTCGAAACCGACGACACGTGCGCCTTCCTTGGCCATCTCAACCGCCAGCGGAAGTCCGACATATCCCAGTCCTACCACCCCGAATACCGCTTCATTATTCGCAAGTTTCTCTGATAACGTCATCGTTTGCACCATACCTTCTTATTGGCGCTAGGCGCTTCTCCCAGCGACTCTTTCGTATACTGAAATCGTGTTTTTAATCATATCATCAAGCATGAACCGCTGCTTTATCCCGGCGCGCGCATTCTCACGCAATTGCTTGAGTTGAGTCTGTGTGGTATTGAGCGCATCTTCCAGGATATCAGCGAGTTTCTCAGGCTCTTTCGGTTGGCACAGCATACCGGTGATCCCATCGATGACCGCCTCAGGGATCCCGTCGACCTCGCTGGCAACGACCAGTGCTCCTGCCGCCATCGCCTCGATCACCGTGTAGGGTAGTCCTTCCCACACGGACGGCAATACGAACGCGTCACATGACGCATAGAGCGGAAGTGGATCTCTGTGGGTATCAAGGAAATGGATCGCATCGTCCAGATCCAGTTTAATGACAAGTTTGCGCAGTTTTTGTACTGCGTTCTCATGCCCGGTCGCGATCATCGCTAACTGCGCGTTCGGCTCTTTCGCGCGTAACCACGCGAATGCGTTGAGCAGCGTTGGCTGGTCCTTCTCGGCACAGATACGCCCGATATGCAGAAGTATCGGAAATTCCGGATCGACCCCGATCAAGTTCGAGAGATGGCGTGTATTGCGATAGTGCTCGATCGTCGCGAGTTCTTCTAGCAACACCCCGTTGTAGATGACGGTGGTCTTCTCCGAATCGAGGATCTCAAGTTCGGCGGCTTGCTCACGATTGGCTTTACAGACTGTGATGAAGTGAGCGGTATTGTCGAGCACACTGCGCTCAAGCGCGAGTTTCGCGAACGAACCGAATCCATGCGCGCCTTGCAGACCATGCAGGGTCACGACAGAACGCTTCGCACCCAGCTCGTCTGCTTGGCGCGCGAAAAGAGCCGCACGTGAGCCATGTGCATGAACAATATCGGGCTCGAACGCCCTCAAGACTGCCTCAAGGTCGGGCTTCGGCGCACGTCGCCGCACATCGGCGTTAAAAAGGCGCACCCCCAACGTTTCGGCAAGCGCGCTCATATCTCCACCGGCAGGGGCGCAGAGCCCCACTTCGATACCACGCTCGACCAGCCCGCCCATCAGATCGGCGATATGGCGTTCCCCTCCACCGGTGATAGTGTTGGCGGCTCCGATCAGTAGTACCTTGAGCGGTCTTTCTGCCAGTTGTAGTCCCATCAACGCCTCAGCATCTCGATTAGTAATTCTGTCGTTCTCTTTCCAATTACGGAATACAGTCTCTCACGGATACGCGTATTCCGTCGGTATTTCTCGATCATGGCGCGCGCGATCTCGACTTGAGTATCACTCAGCAACCCTGACTGTATTAAATCATCTAAAATCGCCATGTCATCGGTACGTAACTTGATGGCATCGGTCGTCTTCTGACCTTCATGGATCCGATAGTGCTGAAGAGGTTCCGGTTGATGAATATGCGTCGCACCATGAGCAAGCAGACGCAACCACAGATCATAATCCTCATTGAAGAACTGCGAACGGAATCCTCCTATCCGTTCGAGATCCGAGCGATGAAAGAGCGAATTTCCAGCAATGTGAGGGAACGTGAGCAGTTCTTCGAGCGTGATCGAGCGGACCTCTCCCCAATCCGGCGCTTGGCGCAACTTTCCATCATCGTAGGTATAGAAGTAGTCTGCCGAGTAGATGTCATATCCGGGATGCCCATCCATGAAAGCAACGCGTTTTGCAAGCGCGCCGTCTGTCAGGTAGTCATCGGCGCCGATCATGAGGAGCCATTCACCCTGGGCGTTATCTGCCGCAGTCGCAAGTGCGCCACCGGTCCCCTGATTTTCTTGGCATATCAGCTTCGCACGCTCATCTCCCGCGATCGCCGCTTCTACCGTCTCGACCGTGTCATCGGTCGAGCCATCATCGACGATGATGAGCTCGAACGATACCTCCTCTTGCATTAGGACCGATCCGATTGTTTGCCTGATCGTCTCACGCGCATTGAATGCCGGTACCAATATCGAGATGAACGGCACCGTGCTGCTATCCGCTCGATCGGTAACGTGCTCCTTGAGCGGTATCTCTCTCCTTGGCTTCTTATTTCGAGCTACAGATTGCTTGTCTGCCAGTGCTATCACTTTTTGAATGGTCTCCTGGATTGCATTCTCGTGATAGTTCTCACTCTCTCTTCGCGCCGCAACCTTCATTTTTGAGACCATCTCGGGGTGAGAACTCATCTCGTCGATCGCATTCGCTATTGCTTCGGGAGTCGGCTCATCGATCAATAGAGCGAACGAATCGATATTGTGGAATGATTCAAGCGCGGTCGTGCGAACTGCTATCACCGCAAGTCCGGAGCTCATGTAATCGAATAACTTGTTAGGAAGCGCACCGTCTGTCTGCTGTGTCGACCCATCGGTCAGTATAAGGCCGATATCATGGTCTTGAAGCACTTTGTGCATCTCAGCATGAGGTACTGCCTGTACAAATGAGATGGAGTCGGTCTTCTGAGTGATCGACGATGCTTTGAGTCGATCGAAATCAGGTCCTGCTCCCTGTATGGTGAGGTGCGCGTCTTTTATATGCTGCATCGCCTCGAGAGCTGGCTCGATGTTGCGGTTCTTCGCGACCTGCCCCGAGTGGACGATGCGCAGAACCTTGTCCTCTTGCACGTTGACAATACCAGCTTGCTTAAGCGGAATATGGGCGTTAAGCACGATATCGGCTTTTGGCATCTCGCATTGATCTTGATACCACTTCCCGAGCGCAGAGCTAACGGTGACGAATCGGGTAATGAACGGTGCGCTTGTGCACTCGACGGTTTGTAGATGGTGGGCGAGGTTAAGCGGAAGTCCATATTCTGCTGAAGTGAGATGTTCGGGCCAGTATTCATACGCTTCGTAGATGAATGGTATGTTCTTGTTTTGCGCGACCTTGGTCGCTGCATCGAGATCGAACACATTGATACACCAGATAACAGAAGGATCGAACAACTGCAAATCGCAGATTCGCGCCTGAGTGCGAGCCCTATAGGTGGGCAACGCAAGCACGCGATTCTTGAAATGCCACCAGGTCTTACTTATGCCTGATGGAGGGATCGTCGAAGGGTAGTGTGCCGAAGCCGGGATCATCCTGCGAGTATCTGCAATCTCGAATCCTTGATCGAATACTCCCACATCATAGCCGCACTCGGTCAAAGCGTGTTGGGTTCTCTGGGCGCGTACATCCTTGCAGAACGGCGCGTCTGTTATCAAAGCCACCCGTCTCATTTGCGAAAGCGCAACCTCCAAAGCAACCGTGTATCCTGAACGAGAATTCCCTCTACAATGGTATCCTATTTTATGTACTCGACCTAGTGAGGAGACCAAGATGTCAAGTCTGCGTGGAGCGGTGTTCGGTGCGGGAAATATGGGACGTCACCATATTAGGATCATGTCACAACACCCCGATGTCGAGCTGGTCGGGATCGTCGACCCTGACGTTGAGCGCGCTCAGGCGCTCGGTGATCAATGGGATGCCCCCGTGTTCGCTTCTCTCGAGGGGCTTCCTGAGATCGACGTAGCGATCATCGTGACCCCTACGCAACATCATGCTGATATCGCACTCCCGTTGATCGAAAAGGGTGTCCATCTCCTCGTTGAAAAACCACTCGCTGACACCCCTGAGACCGCTCATAAGATCGTCAACGCGGCAAAAGACAAGGGGGTCACGCTTGCGGTCGGCCATGTTGAGCGATTCAACCCTGCCATCAAATCGCTTTCAGATCTTTCGACCGATCCGAAGTTGATCTCGATCGAGCGACTCTCGCCCTATACCCCTCGTATCAAGGACAGTGTCGTTTACGATCTTGCGGTCCACGATGTCGATCTTGCTTGTTGGCTCGCGCAAAGTGTCCCGGTAAAAGTCAATGCCTCCGGTACCAAGGTGTTCAGCGATACGATCGATGCAGCGAGCACCATCATCCAATTCGAAAATGGGTGTGTCGCGACGATCCAAACCTCACGTGCGACTCAGGACAAGGTGCGCCGCATCACCATATCAGAGCCTGAGCGTTATTTTATCGCTGATACTTTGCGCCAAGAGGTTGAGATCAAGCGTGAAGCTGAGGTCTCATACGAACACGGCGACAATGACATCACTTTCACGCAGGCGAGCATCGTTGAGATCCCCACACTCGCCAAGGGGGGCGAGCCGCTGCGTCTTGAGCAGGATGATTTCTACGACGCGGTGCTCAACAAGCGCCGTCCACTTGTCTCAGGTGAGGACGGTCAACGCGCTGTTGAACTCGTCGAGCAGATCGAGCAACTCTGTAACGCGTAGCGGTATTGTTGGTTTATTGGTTTTTTAGGAGCTCCTCGTCAGCGACCGGACGTACCACACGCGCGGGTGCTCCGAGCACGACCATACCGGCGGGTACATCCTTGGTGACGATCGCACCGGTTGCAACAAATGAATCCCTCCCGATTTCTATGCCAGGAAGGATATGAGCTCCTCCTCCAACCCGGGCTCCCTGTCTGATGGTGCACCCTTTCATCTCGCTGACCTTGTCGGTTCTCCCCATATAGTTATCATTAGTCATGACCACCATGGGAGCGATGAAGACGTCCTCTTCGACCGTAACATAGGCGGTCACATAGGCACCGCTTTGGATACGAGTGCGCGCGCCGATGGTCGTATCATTCTCAACCGTCACACTTCTGCCGACAATGACATTGTCACCGATAGAGCATCTCTCTCGCACTCCCGCGTTATCACCGATGATGCAACTCTCCCCGAATTTAGTCCCCGCCATGAGTACCGTATGCGCTCCGACCGCACAACCATCGCCGAGAGTAAGTGGCGACAGCGCTTCACCGCCTGCGGTCGATGCGACTCCAAGTTTTGGGTGCTTGCCCAAAACGGCACAATCAGCGATCGTGCAATTCTTTCCGATCAGCGTTCCTGGATACACGGTCACATTGTTCCCGATGGTCGTACCTGCGCCGATGGTTGCATCGTCGGCTATCGCACAGTAATTACCGATTGTGTAGTTCGTCATATGGATTCCTCTATGATTTCGTGGCAAAGAACTCTTTGACCGCGTCCGCCGTCTCTTCACATTGTTCTTTTGTGATCCCCGGAAAACATGGGATCGCAATCGTCTTGCCGGCGCAATCCTCCGAGACAGGTAGCGAGGGCTTTACCCAACCAGACAGTGACTCGAACACTACCTGCTCGTGGAGCGAGTGGGGATAGTAAAGCGCGCTGCCGATCCCTCTCGACTGCAGGAATTCCAGTAACTCGCTCGCTTGGTCGGTCTTTAGGATATAGAGATGATAGATATGAGTTCCGGTCGAATCGACCGCGGGAACGGTCACTCCCTTGATCTTGGAGAATTCTTTGTCATAATATGCCGCAGCATCACCGCGTTGCGCATTCCACTCATCAAGCTTCGTAAGACGAAGGGAGAGTAGTCCCGCTTGCAAGGCGTCGAGACGCGAGTTCACACCGAATGCGGTATGGATATACTTGATCGGCATACCATGATTGGCAGTCAATCGACAGTGCTCTGCAAGTTCATCATTATCGGTAGTGATACATCCCCCATCCCCTCCGCATCCCAAGTTCTTCGTCGGAAAGAAGCTGAACGCTGCGGCGTCGGCGAGTGCTCCAGCCATCTTGCCTTTGTAAGATGCACCCATCGCCTGGCACGCGTCCTCAATGACCATTAGGTCATGCTTCTTGGCGATATCGTCTATCGCATCCATGTCAGCGCACTGACCAAATATATGGACCGGTAGTATCGCTCTAGTTCTGGAAGTGACCGCAGCTTCCACCGCTGCAGGATCAATATTGTATGAGTCGGGCAGGATATCGACCATGACCGGAGTTGCCCCGACATGCGTGATACATTCAAGCGTGGCAAAAAATGTCCACGGAGTGGTGATGACTTCATCACCTTTGGAGATACCCAATCCTTGCAAAATTAGGAATAATGCATCGGTACCATTGGCACAGGAAATACAGTGTTTGACCCCAAGATACTCCTCGATCTCACGTTCGAAGCCTGAGACGCGCGGACCAGCGATGAATGCGGAGTGGTTCATAACATCGAACCATAAAGCGTCGGACGCTTCCTTTAGCTCGACGTATTGCTTTGTCAGATCCAAGAATGGAACACTCATAATTACCCCTCACTGCAGCTGTTTACCGGGCTTCCTGCAACTCGTCTGCTCTCGAACTACGTTCATCCATCATATCCAAAAATGCGTCCTGAATCACCCGAGCGTGATTTTCGTAATTATACTGATGAGCGACCTCTATTGCCGCTTTTTTCATTGCGGTTATCCGCGTAGGATCGGAAGCGAGGCTCTCTATCGCCCTGGATACGGCATCAACAGACGTATCCTCCAATATGTAGGCAAACTCCTCAATTCCTGGGAAATTCTTGAACGCTGTCGTCGGAGGCACGATAAGCGCGAGTCCGGCTGAGAGATACTCGAAGAACTTATTAGGAAGAGATCCGTCTATCTGCATGTTATACGCTTCGTGGGCGATAATCCCAATATCGAAAAATGAGGCGGACTCAATAAGCTGTTCGTAGGGCACCGGATCATTGACTTGGATCCGATCACTAACCTTATGGTCCTTGATCTGGGTTTCGAGCCACGATCCGAGTACTCCTGAACCTTGGAATGTCATGTCAATCCCATCGGTCACCGCCGCAGCTTTAAAGATCATCTCGATGTTTCGTGCGATCTGGAAATTACCGATGAATATAAATCGTGGAGGAGTGTTGACCAGTCGTGCTTTATCGACATGGTCAAGTGGGATGTTATAGGTGACTATAGGAGTCCTCGTGAGTCCATAGAGTTTCTGGTACTCATGAGCAAGTTCCGGAGAGACCGTGATCGTTACATCAGCGTCCTCCATGTAGGCACGCTCCACCTCATCGATGACGGCACGTTCGATATCAGTCAGCGCGACCGCAGATTCAAGACGATGCTCCGGCCAATACTCATACGCATCATAGATCAGAGCAGCGCCCAGATCCTCCGCTGCTCGCCCACAGGGCTTGAGAGTGTTCGCGTTGACCGAGATTATCGCGTCAGGACACTCTTCCATGAGTGTCCGGTAGACAACATTCTCGCCGAAAACACCGACGCGTTTGCTGAAGAGTTTTTTCAATATCGGGTAGATAGTCAGATTAAATCCCACTTTCAGGACCCATATCCGATGTTCAGAACCACCGATACCAATTGGGTCTCCATAGCGTAATTTGAACGGTTGACCCTCCCACGATTCTCGCTTTGAGCTTCGAAAGAAGTCGAGGATCGTTACATCTGCGATCTCGGAGAGCGCGAGCGCGGTCTTTCGACTGCGAGCCTCCAGTGGGCTATTCACTATCACCAAACAGATCTTGGGTCTTTTTTTCACTTTTGATATGTTTATGACATTTTCCTCATTCACAATAATGTGAGTCTATTCTGACCCCGAAGACGAGACCCATCGTAGAACAATGGTGTTGTTCCCTTGCGGAATGACGCGGAATAATGTATGGCTTTTTATACTCGCCTGGTCTTCAAAGAGGCTTCCGAAACGCTTGGCGAAGTATCCGTTTATGTCAGAGAGATATACATAATCATAGCCACCTTTGACCAGATCGTTTGCCCATTGTTGCGCATCCCCTTTGATGTTGTAGATATCCGTATAAGGACGAGGAGGGTCATCCCAGTAGTAAGGCGCAAAAGATGGGTCGTTAAGTGGCATCGGAGCTAAATAATAGACTAAAGCGGGGAAGTCGAATCGAAACGCGTCCTGAAGCACGATAAATACCTGGTCTGTTTCAGCATCAATATCGCGAAATAGCGCCCCATATGTCGTGCGAAAGTCTACTTCCATGTCGTAAGCGCGCGCGTCCCTAACTTCGTAATAGAGTCGAGGCGCACTGATGGTCGCAATAGCGACAACCAGTACTAAGCAAAAGGTCATCATAGGATGACGGACCTTCTCCTTCCAAGACTCCCATGAGTCCATCCACACATAGACAAGAGCAATGATGAGGCAAAGCACGCCAGCTCCTGCGTAGCGCTGAAAGCTTCCTAGATTGACAGCATCATACCCGGTTATGACAAACATAAAAGATATGCATATGAACACCAGATAAACCGCAAGACCGATCGTGGCGACAATAAAGAGTGTCCGCGCCGCTGTTTTATATCGAGCGCTGTCAGTGGTCAAAAAAAGCAGTATGATCCACACAAGGATCACGATAAAAAAGAATGCAATAGAGAGGTTAAACCACCAGTTGATGGGGAATGTGAAAAGGCTTTCTCCAAAATGACGTGCAATCTCGAGTCGCTCAGGCGTAAACAGAGACGACCACCTCCCACGCTATGTACGTGACTAACGCAGGGATTGCAAGTGCTGAGATAAGAAGCATGCATTCCCTCCAGCCATACCGTGACAGATCGTTCGGTTGATTGTCGCGGTATTCAAAAAACAACTGTGCGCACACAGCGATAGCAAGCATGACGATCAGAAACGGGGTAGTGATCTTTTGAACGGCGAGTACAGCTGCGAGAAGCCCCAAGATCGCAGCTTTCATCTTAATCGAGAGGGCATAACATGTAATGATATAGAGTCCATAACCAACCTCGAGCACAATTAAGAAATCCACAAGCAAAGTTGCAAAACTTGACGGTACATATGAGAAACGAAGAATAATAAATATACTCGGTATACCTAATAGAAGGATTATAAATTTTTCCAGACTACCTCGTACAAGGTCGAAAAGAGGTAACAGGAACGCATATAGGAGGAGCTGGTTTGCAACAAACAATATCGGCTCCTTG
>WRDL01000046.1 GCA_009784095.1 Coriobacteriia bacterium
CGAGATACAGAACAATCCTTGACAGTAAAGCTCGACTATTTGAATTGGTGATAAGCTACAGCTACATTGGAAATACCTATTACGGGACAATTTTTGATGTTGAGACATCATCTACCCCCATTTGTATGTATCGGCAATGACTTCGGTAATCGTTTTATGATCACTCGTCAAGATAGGGGATATACCCGGCCTGCCGGATACAGCGTTGCCCTTCCGAGGTGAGCATCCAGTCAAGGAAACGTCCACCGACCGCTTCCTCCTCTCCACCACGGATGACCCCGTAGTAGAACGTGGTCAACGGATAGTCGTCCGAGCGGATGTTTGCTTCATTGGGCACGAACCCATCGATAGCCAGTGTCTTGATGCTCTCATTTCTGTAGAGCGTGTCGATATAGTATTTATAGGTGTACCCGATACTCGCGCCATCATTTTGGTATTCAGCGACCGCGTCGACCAGCTCACCCATACCGACTGCTATCTCGATCATCTCGGGGGGGAGCATCTCGATATCGCCCATGACCATGTTGATCATTCCGGTCTGACTCCCCGAATTCTCCTCGCGCTGGTACGCGATGATCATCTCATCGTTGCCGCCCACCTCGCTCCAGTTGGTGATTTTGCCCGAATAGATATCTCTGACCTGATCGAGTGTCAGACCCTCCACCGGGTTCTCTCGGTGGGTGATGAATACAAATGCGTCGTAACAGACCGGCTTTTTGACCAAAGTTACCTGATTCTCCTCGGCGACCCGTAGTTCACCTTTAGAGGGCTCGGTACCGATGAAGAGGTCGACCGGGTGGTTCTCGTTGGAAAAGGCATTCTCCGATCGGATCAGACCATACACGTTGCCTTCCTTCTTGATCAATTTGAGATAGGCGTCATGAGTGGTGGAAAAACCGACGAAGCTGTTGGCATCCTCATCGGAAAGACCGAGGTGCTGCCACGCGAATTCGATGGCCATGGGGACCGCGACCGTCGAGCCGTCGATGCTGGGGTACGTGCCGAAGTTGATGGCGTAGTAAGCTTCTTGGTCGTTCTCGGGACCCCAGTATCCCTCAAAGATCTTCTCACCCAATTGGAACGGACTATCATGGACGATCTGCTCCCAGTCCAATCGACGGACCAACTCCTCATCGATCTGGTTCCAGGAGCCGAGCCGATCTGCCAAGTGACGCTCGTCCGGACCAGGGCGAAACGCAATGATCATCACGACGAGTGCCACGAAAAACAGTACGACCACCGCACAGATGATCCCGACGATGATGCGTACCGCCTTCGATCTCTTGCCAGCCATGGGAGACCCCTTCTGTCAAATGATTACGCGATGGGCGTCTTTTGCTCATCGATGACACGGATACGCGCGATCCGGCGACGACGCATGTTCTGCACCACGAAGGTGAATCCTTCATGCTCGACGCGCTCACCCGCGCGGGGAATGTGTCCGACCTGCTCGAGGAACCATCCCGCGATCGTGTCGTACTCGTCAGACTCTTCGATAGGAAAGCCCTGTTCAATGGCATCATCGACCGAGAGACGACCCTCGACGATCCACATGGTGTCGTTGACGGTGATGATATTGGACGAATCGGGATCGAACTCGTCGGTGATCTCGCCGACGATCTCCTCGACGATGTCCTCCATCGTCACGATGCCTGCCGTACCTCCATGCTCATCGACGACGACCATCATATGCATACGATGGGTCTGCATCTCATCGAGAAGCGAGAGGATATCCTTGGTCTCGGGAATGAACTCCGCAGCGCGCATGAGCGTCGTTATCTTCTGGTCACCCTTGTCATCGGTGATGGGGCGCACCAGATCTTTGAAGTATGCGATACCCACCACGCTGTCGAAATCGCCATGCAGCACCGGTACGCGCGAGAACCCGGTATCTTCGAGTAGCGCCATGACCTCGCTGAGGGTGTCGGTATCTTGTGCTGCGACGGCATCGACGCGCGGGGTCATGATCTCGCGAACGACCGTATCTCCCAGGTCGAAGATCTCATGGATCATCCGCTTCTCGGCGTCTTCGAGCGAATCCTGCTCGGTGACGAGCATCTTGATCTCCTCTTCGCCCGCTTCGTCATCGAGTTTGTCATCGGTCAGACCGACCATCCTACTCAAGGTATTGGTCGACAGCGTAAGAAAGCTCACGATCGGAGCTGCCAAGGTCCGAAGCCACAGAATGGGACGGGATACGAACTCGGCGACCATATCAGACTTGATAAGGCCGAGTCGTTTTGGCAAAAGCTCACCGAGAACGATGCTCAAATAACTGAGGACGAGCGTGATGATCAATATCGCGATCGCTGAAGCAAGAGGCGTGACCCAGAAGAACCCGAGTGAACGCATGAACCGGGTCAAGGGCTCCGCGAACGTGAGGGTGGCAAATGCACTGGAGAGGATATCGATCAGCGTGATCGCGATCTGTATGGTCGAGAGCATGCTCGTCGAGTCCTCGGTAAGCTCCAGCGCGATCTTGGCGCCCCTATGTCCCTCTTCTGCACGATGCATCAGAGCAGATTTCCGTGCGGTGATCAGTGCCACTTCCGCCGCGGAAAAAAACCCATTCAAAAGAATGAGTGTCATGATCAGAATTATTGGGCCTAAGTATGACTCCATTACTTCGCGTCGCCGCTCTCTCCCGTAAGCTGTACCATCAGTACTCCTATGATAGCGACAATTCCACCGATTATGGTAAAGCTGGTCGGAATCTCCGCAAGCCACAGCCACGCGATCATCGCCGCGATAATCGGTGAAACGTTGAGAAAGACCGCTAGACGTGATGTCTGCATGTTGGTCAGCGCGGTATTCCACAGTGCGTAACCGAGCAGGGCTGGGAACAGTCCCAGATAGAGGACCGATACGAGCGCCTCACCTGAGACGTTTCCCAGATCGCGGATCAGCAACGGGAGGAACACCAGTAGGGCCAGGGTACCCGCGATGAACGAATAGCAGGTGAATTGCATGCCCGAATAGTGCGCGAGCAGCGGTTTTGCCAATACGAAGTAGATACCGGTGGCAAGTGCGCTTCCCACGAGCGCGAGTGCGTAGATGTTGAAGGAGAAGCCGGTCACATCGACAAAACCGATGATGATGACACCGACCGTCGAGGTCAGGATACCGAGCCATCCCCACACGCTGAGGTGTTCTTTGAGCAGCAGTACCGACATCAAGGCGATAAATACCGGTGAGAACGCGACCAGTGCGGCTGCGGCACCGGAGGAGACCGCCTGCTCACCGAAATTGAACAGCACATGATAGAACGCGATACCGGAAAGACCTGCCAGACCGATGCGCGGGAGATCCTTTTTTCGGGGTAATCCCGCATGGGTCGCGGCCAGGTAGACGCTCGCGCCGGCTGAGGCGACCAAAAAGCGTAGCAACGCCAGGGATGCAGGATGGAATCCTCCCGGATTGTCTTCAGCGAACAACGCATATCTGACCACCGGGAAGGACGAAGCCCATAAAATGAGGGTCACGATGACGAACACGTAGTTGCGAAGCAATGGACGTTGCTGAGTTTTCATGCGTTCAATTATGCCACCAAATCACTCGATAGCACGCCAGTTTTGTGTGTGGTGAGTCTCTTCACAAGTTGAATGCGCTTTCCCAAGTGCGTATAATTAAGGTCCACCGGGAAGGTACGATCATAGAGGGATAGAACGTGAGGATTGCTTCGACATCGAAACTGTGTGTGTTGCTCGCTCTGTGTCTGTGTGTTCTTATCCTCGCTCCCGTCTACGCCACCGAGACCGCCCCTATGGCAACCGATCACGACATTCCATTCACTACGATGCGCCTACTTCCGCGCATCCGCCCCAATACTTCATCGATCTCGCGTTTTAACTCGGTCGATCTGGTAGAAATGACCGATATCTCCGTCGCGACGCTCTATATGGTCCAAAGCGAGGGAGAGACGGCACCGATCGCTTCACTTGCTACCGAGAAGGCGGCTCCGCGCGTCGCCAAGCTTGAGCCGTCGAAAAGCGCTGCGTCCGAGACGCCGTCACTCGGCGCACTTAGCGCCTCATCTGATGGTATCTTTCGCGCTCCCACGATCTCGGGCATGGAGACCGGTTATGTCAACTTGGATGGCACCACCCGCTCCAATGTCGAAACTCCGCCTGAGCTCAAAGGCGCGCAATCCCAACTCTTTCGCGTGACCTTCTACTGCGCGTGCATGGAATGCTGCGGCAAGACGAATGCCATCACGGCCAGCGGTGAGAAAGCGATCGCAGGCACGACCGTTGCCGCAAGCAGCTCCATACCATTCGGGACGCGTATCTGGATCGCCGGCTATGGTGAGCGTATCGTTCAAGACCGCGGTGGCGCCATCGGACTCAATCGTCTCGATATCTATGTGAATACACACGAAGAAGCACTCAGCCACGGCTCGCGTATGCTCGAGGTCTGGTTTCTGTAACGCTCTCTTCCACCCCCACTATGGAATAGGTTTGGATTTCGCCGATATTTCCACATGCCGGTGCTTGAACTTCGGATCGATACGGTATCATAGGACATACGTTACTGGTGATGAACACCGCGATATGATGGAGGTACATTATGAGCAAGAGTGGATCACTGAGCACGTTTATACTGGGCGGCCTGGTCGGAGCTGCGCTGGGAGTACTCTTCGCGCCACGTCCGGGATATGAGTCTCGTGAGATCTTGGTCGATCGCGCGCTCGATTATTGGGATAACGCCGATGGTATCTATGACGCAGCCAGCGATCGCGCAGTCGAGATTTACGCGACCAGTCGCGACGTCGCGCTCGATGCCACCGAGCAGGTCCGTACAAAGATCGAGACGGCACGCGCTCGTCTTCTTGAGGAAGTAGAAGCGGTCGCCGACAAGGTGGAGACGGAGAAGGACGCGCTTGAGGCGAAGATCCCCGAGGCGGTCGAAGTAGGCGTCGTCGTGGAGAAACCCGCACCCGCCAAAGCCGAAGCGAAGAAGGTCGCCCCAAAAGCAGAGCCGAGCGAGGGCACCGCATAAGTGCCGAATAGCACCGAGAATACCAACGAGACCTTTACGACCGAAGTAGAGCAATATACGTTCGACCAGTCACTCGCCAACGACGAGAACACGGGAATGGTCGCGGCGGTGTTCGTCAATATCATCATTCTCGCGATCGCGGTCGTCGCCATCTTGATCTATGCGCGAAAAAAAGCGCACAAGAGCTCCTGAGCGATGACTGCAAGCGTCTGATCTGAGCCAAGGAAACGCAGAGATGAGCGCTCCTGTCTTGAGAAAAGTCTCGCTTCGTGAGATCTATAAATGCATCGTGCTCGATGTCGACGGCAAGAAGGTCGGTGTGATCGATGATGTGCTCTTCCATCCCACCGAACCGCGTGCGGTCGGATACTCCGTGACGCCGACTCGTATCGGCAAGGTGATCAAACGTTCAGATAAGTATCTCTCGCTCGACGCGACCGATCTTACTCTCGATGGTGAGATACAAGCTGTCCTTAAAAAGGACGCGTGGAACAAACGTGCGGAGAAACAATTCGATTTTGCATGGGATGATACCGTCATCTGGTATGGGCAGCATATCCACACCATCGGCGACGAACATCTGGGGCGGGTCAGCGACGCGCTGTTCAGCCTTGAGGATGGCAGCGTCGGTGCGATCGAGGTCACCGATGGATCGATCAGCGATGTGACTTTGGGCAAGCGCACGATACCGGTCGGGATGATCGAGCGGTTCGACCTGGACGATAAGTACGCGATCGTCGTCAAAGATGAGGCGGCGCGCTGTATCTACCACGGAGGGCTCGCGGTGACCGCCGCCCATGTGACCGATCGTGTACAAAAGGCGGCTAAGGTCGTCGTCGAGCAGGCGCCTGTCGTGGCCAAAGCGACTCCGAAAGTCGCAGCGAAGATCGTGAAAGCAGCACCGCGAAAGACTGGGCGTTGGATCGGCGAACTAAAGAAGAATTTCAAAGAAGGCTACGACGAGGGGCTCAACGAAGAGGATTGAGACAGCGAGACCCCATTGTATCAGTCCCATGTGACAAAAGGAATCGACCCCATCGTCTCAACTATTGTCTCTCTATCTCTCGCGTTCCTGCATGACCTCCATCGCGTCATCGGCGGTCACGACCCCCAACAACACATCATTCTCATCGACGACCGGTATAGCCAGCAGATTGTATTTCGACATCGTCTCAGCCACGGTGTGTTGATCGATCTCAGGGGTCAACGTGATCAAGTCACGTGTCGCAAAATCGGAAAGCGGCGTCTTGCCTTTATGCACGAGAAGCTTACGAAGCGAGACCGCGCCGGTCAGCCTACGTTCGTCATCGACCAGATAGAGATAGTAGTGACCTTCACGATCCTCGTCCTCGGCACGAATCGCTTCGATCGCGTCGTTGACGGTCGCGCCTTCAGGTGCTGAGCTGAACTCGGGCGTCATCAACCCGCCGGCGCTCTCGTTGTGATAACCCAGCAGCGAGCGGATCATCTCGGAGTCCTCGACCCCCATCAGTCGCAGGAGGCGCTCAGCCTTATCATGATCGAGGTCTTGGATGATATCGGCCGCGTCGTCAGGATCCATCTCGGCGAGCAGGTCGCTCGCGCTGCGTTCCTCGATCGCGTCGATCACGTCGGACTGCATCTCATCCTCGAGTTCGGAGAGTGTGACAGCCGCAGCCTCCTTGTCGAGATGTTTGAACACGCGACTGCGTTGCTCAGGCGCGAGCGTCTCGAGGATGTCGGCGACATCGGCTGGGTGGATCTCATTGAGACGTTTGTGGGTGATCGAGAGTTTGAGCTCGGAAAGGTCACGCTCGAGCAGATCCATATAGTTCCATGCGATCAGTGATTCCTGCAGGGGGTTTCCGACCAGCTGTGACAGTGAAAGCGCGGCTTTCTCCAGCCACGGCGAGATGCGCCGCAGACGACCGAGCGTTCCGACCTCGGCGCCGAGCAGACGCAAGGAATGTGTGCTGTCGGAGAGTTTAAGGTCGTTGACCTGGACGACTTTACGCCCCTGTGTGTCGACGATGTGCTTATTGAGCAGATCGCGCGCCAGCAACAGTTCGGTCGGTGGCAGGTAACTGAACCGCAGCTCGTCGCGCGGTGCGGTCAGGCGGATCGCCTGACCGTCGAACTGCTCTACGAACGTGGCCCACGGCAGTATGAACGGCGTCTTGTCCGGTCCGATGAAGGCGACCGCGGTCACCCGCGGGAACATCTCCCCGGTGGTAATTGCCAGGTCGCTCACCGTCCCGATCGATACTCCACGAGCATCGATGACCGGTTTGTTCAGCATTTCTGATAGATACAGCACGACTCATCGCTCCTTATCGTTGTTTACAGCAATCCGCCGTAACGTTTCACAAATAGGGTCTTTATCAGCGTGACCAACAGCATGTAGCACGCGATGATGACGAACAGGGTCGGGAAGAAGAACCACGGTAGATTCGCCAGTCCGATCGCGTGACCGAGAGGAGTGTAGGGAAGCAGCGTTCCGACCGCGATCCCGAGCATGGTCATAAGCGACACATACAGTGAAGCGCGACTTTGCAGGAACGGGATGCGCGGCGTACGGATCATATGGATGACCAGCGTCTGCGTCCACAGCGACTCGACGAACCAACCGGTATGAAATATCGCGATGAAGGTGGCTTTCCCGGCGGCCGGCAAAGTGGCCCATGCGCCTCCGGCGACCGCGGGCGCGATGAAGAAGAACAGCGCAAGATAGGTGGCGATGTCGAACACCGAGCTGGTCGGACCGATCCAGAGCATGAACTTGCCGATAGAGCTCGCATCCCAGTTGCGCGGAACACGCAAGAAATCATCGTCGAGATTGTCCCACGGAAGAGCGATACACGACATGTCGTAGATGAGGTTGAGCACCAGGATCTGGATCGGGCGCATCGGCAGGAAGGGAAGGAACCAACTCGCCGCCAGCACCGAGAACATGTTGCCGAAGTTCGAACTCGCGGTCATCTTGATGTACTTGATGATGTTGCCGTAGGTGCGTCGACCCTCGATGACACCGCGCTCGAGCACCATGAGATCCTTCTCGAGCAAGATGATATCAGCCGACTCTTTCGCGATGTCGACGGCGGTATCGACCGAGATACCGACATCCGACTCTTTCATCGCGGCGGCATCGTTGATGCCGTCTCCCATGAAGCCGACCACATGCCCGATGTTGCGCAGCGCCGCGACGATGCGTACCTTCTGCGCCGGCGAGAGCTTTGCGAAGACATCGACTTCGTCGACGACCGACTCGAGCTCCTCATCGGTCATATCCTCGATCTCGCTTCCCAACATCAGATCAGAGATATCGAGACCGACCTGTTTGCACACCGCACGCGTCACGGCGTCGTTATCGCCGGTCAGGATCTTGACTGCGACACCATACTCGTTAAGTGCGATGATCGCCTCAGCGGTGCTCTCCTTGGGTGGGTCGAGGAACGCAAGATAGCCGATGAGCACCATGTCGGACTCGTCTTCGACCGAGAAGGCACCCGCCGGCGACGGGTTGGTCTTTTGGGCGATACCGAGTACGCGCAGACCATCCTCGTTGTATTCGTATACGCGCTCCATGACCTGCTTTTTGAGCTCATCGGTGATGGGTAGGACCTCCCCGCCCTCCTCGACATAGGAGCACACACTGAGCATCTCCTCGATCGCTCCCTTGGTGATCAGCTGCGTTTTTCCGTTTCGGTCAGCTACCACCACACTCATACGACGACGATTGAAATCGAAGGGGATCTCGTCGACCTTTCGATAGTTCTCCCACAGATGGGTCATGCCTTCATCATCAGCATGTGCGATGATCGCGACGTCCATCAGGTTCTTCAGACCGGTCTGGTGATAGCTGTTCAAGAACGCGTGACGGAGCACGCGGTCGTCCTCTTTGCCATCGGTATCCAGATAGTATTCGAGGATGATCTTGTCCTGGGTGATCGTCCCGGTCTTATCGGTACAGAGCACATCCATCGCGCCGAAGCTCTGAATGGAGTTGAGTCGCTTGGTGATGACCTTCTCCTTGGACATGGAGACCGCGCCTTTGGCGAGGTTGGTCGAGACGATCATCGGCAGCATCTCGGGGGTCAGACCGACTGCGACCGACAGTGCAAACAGGAATGCCTCCATCCAGTCCCCACGGCGTAGTCCGTTGACCAGGAAGACGAACGGTACCATGACCGCCATGAAACGGATGAGAAGCCAGGAGACGCTGTTGACGCCGGCCTCGAAGTTCGAGGTGTCCGTTGCCTCGGTCACCTCTTGCGCGATCGAGCCGAACATCGTCTGATCCCCGATCGCGACCACGAGAGCGGTCGCCGAACCACTCACGACGTTGGTACCCATGAACGCCATGTTCGAATGATCGAGTATATTGGCTGAATCCACGGTGGAGTGCGCCGCGAACTTCTCGACAGGTTCACTTTCGCCGGTCAGTGCCGACTGACTGACGAACAAGTCCTTTGCGGTCAAAAGACGTACATCGGCCGGTATCATGTCACCGGCTGCGAGGACGACGATATCGCCGACGACCAGCTCGTCTATCGGTACCTCGATGATCCCTGCCGGATAGCGTTTGACCGCGATCGTCGTCTCGACCATCTCTGAGAGACGTTCGGCCTCGTTGCCGGATTTTGTCTCTTGGACAAAACGGAGCACCCCGCTGATCGTGACCATGGAGACCACGATGAGGAATGCGATCCAGCTGCGCTCACCGGGTGCTGCCATGATGACATCGGTGAACAGCGAGATGATCGCGAGGATGAACAGTACTATCGTGAAGGGATTGATGAACGATTCAAAGAGGCGCATGGCAAGGGACGGTCCACCATCATGGGCGATGATGTTCTCACCGTACTTCTCGCGCATCAACTCGACCAGCTCATCATGGTAGCCATCGACATTGGTCGAATAGGTAACGTACAACTCCTCATGAGTCGCGGTAGCCGCATCGAGTAAGCGCTGTTTGGTCTGCTCCGTTGCCACAACCTATCCTTTGTTTTCGGCATACCTACCACCGGTACACGTGTTTTTCGTGCACTCGCATAAGCGTGTTCATTGTATCGCAAGAGGTATGGTAACTTGTTAGGGAGACGTAAGAACAAGCGATAGATAGAGGAAGGGTCATGCAACCTTTGATCAACGACAGAGAAGACCTTATCGAGCTGGTGCGCGGCGTCAAGGTCGTCTACACCGATCTTGATGGGACGATGCTGGGACGAGGAGGCACTCTCCTGGTCGACGGGACGGGAAACCCGTCGACGCGCACCGCCGAGGCGGTCGTAGCACTGACCAAAGCCGGGATCCCGATCGTTCCGGTCACCGGACGTTCTGATTTTCAGCTGGTCGAGATCGTGCGTATGTGCGGGCTCGATGATTTCATCGGTGAGAGTGGCGCGGTCCTGTCGTGGTGGACCGGATCAGA
>WRDL01000047.1 GCA_009784095.1 Coriobacteriia bacterium
ACTGATCACATTCTCTTGTACTCCCAACGCGCGCCCGACCCCTTGGGCGAGCTGTGTCTTTCCCGCACCCAGATCCCCGGTCAAAAGCACGACATCCCCGGCGCAGAGGAGTGCGCCGATCTGCGTGCCGAGCTCGATCGTCTCGGCTGCCGATCCGGTGCGAACCACACGCACAGCGTTATTAGCCTCAGAGCTGGGCAATGTTCCTCGCCACCTGATAGAATGCATCCGATTTCGAGTTGTCATAGATGATGGCGGCGGGATGATAGCACGGTAAGATGAAATAATTGTCATGCTGGAAGACTTTACCTTGCACTGCGCTGATCACGGTATCTTTGCCAAGTACCCATCTTGTCGAGAACGCGCCGAGTGTGACGATGATGCGCGGTCCGATCAGATGGATCTGGTCGATCAGCCAGTGCTGACAAGCTTCGATCTCACCGGGTTGTGGATCACGATTGTTGGGAGGACGGCATTTGAGAACGTTGGCTATGTAGATGTCATCTCGCTTGAAGCCGGCGACGTCGAGGAACTCATCGAGGTGCTTGCCCGCTGCTCCGATGAACGGCAAGCCGCCTTCGTCTTCTTTTCTGCCCGGAGCCTCTCCGATGAACATGATCTCAGCGGAAGGATTGCCACTTCCCCATACCAACGTCGTACGGGTCGCGCCCAACGCGCACGCCTGACATGACTGCGCCTGGCGCTCCAAAGTATCGAGTTGGACGCTCATCAGATCTAAGTCCAGGCTGAGACCTCGCTCAGCGGACGACGAGCCTGTTTACCGGAAGCCTGCGCGCTGTATCCGATCGGAAGGATCGCGACCGGCGTGATAGGTTTCTTGATACCGAGGCTGGTACGGATCGCGTCCTCGTCGAACGCACCAATCCAGCAGCTGGCAAGCCCACATGCCACACAGGCGAGCAGCATGTTCTGAGTAGCTGCTGCGGCGTCCTGGATGCTATAGAGGAGCGCTCCGCGATCCCCGTAGCGACCGCGGGACGGGCGCGGGTCGACACAGACGACGATCGAGACCGGTGCTGCAGCGGCCCATTTCTGATCCAACGCGGCTGCCAGACGCGCACGCGCCTGATCGCTTTTGA
Organism: Coriobacteriia bacterium; assembly: GCA_009784095.1. Classification (GTDB taxonomy): domain Bacteria; phylum Actinomycetota; class Coriobacteriia; order WRKU01; family WRKU01; genus WRDL01. The sequence continues at coordinate 1,101 of WRDL01000047.1, forward strand.
CCACGACGAAACGCCATGGCTGAACATTACCCGCACTCGGAGCAGTGATACCGGCTTTAAGTATCATCTCGATATCGTCTCGACTGACCGGGTCATCGGTAAAGTGTCGTATGCTTCTGCGCTCGTTGACGGTATCGAAGAAATCCATGCGCGTGCCCTTTCTGTCCTATATATAGATGCGATCGAGCCGGCGTCCCAATGCGCAGGCGATCTCATAGTTGATCGTCTTGGCCTTTTCGGCCACCTCGTCCATCGAGATGGTCGCACCGTGGTCCTCACCTATCATAACAAACGTAGCCCCCGGTTCCAGGCGGTCATTCTGCATCGCGCGCACCATAAGCTGATCCATACAGATACGCCCTACCTGCTCGAAATGACGCCCATCATGAAGGAATTCGAGTGTTCCGCTCGCGATACGTGGGACGCCGTCAGCATATCCCAATGGCAAGGTCACGATCGCGCACGGTATCTCGGCATGCCAGGTCAGACCATAGCTGACCCCCTCGCCCATCGCGATGTTGTGCACCCACGTCGCGCGCGCGTACACACTCATCACCGGTTTGAGCGTGATGTGCGATCTGGTATTGTCGCTGGGATGAAGCCCGTACAGAGCGATCCCGCATCGCACCATATCGAAATGCGAATCGCTCATCAGTATCGTGGCGGCCGAGTTCGCGGCGTGCACGATACCGGGATCGATCCCGGCGCTTCGGATCTCCGCAATGGTCTCAGCGAACAGATGAAGCTGATTACTCGCCTCCCAGTCACCTTCGACATCGGCAGTCGCGAAATGGGTGGCGACCCCTTCAAGAACAGCGTGCGGAAGCTCGGAGAGTTCTCGTAGGACCGCGATCGCCTCGTTCGGACGGATGCCGAGCCGGTTCATACCGGTGTTGATCTTGAGGTGATAACCTGCGCGTTTGCCGACCAATTGCGCGGCACCCGCCAAGTCATAGACAAAGTCGGGATCGGTCACCAGAGGGGTGATATCCAGATCGATGATATCGGGCAACGCAGTACGTGGTGGCTGACCCAAGATCATGATGGGGTGCTCAATGCCGGCTGCGCGCAACTCGATCGCCTCTTCGGTAGTCGCCACTCCCAGCCAGTTCGCCCCGGCGGCGAGCGCTGCACGCGCGATCGCGACAGCACCATGTCCATACGCGTCGGCCTTTATGACCGCCATGAATAGCGTCTCAGGTCTCGTACGGCTACGCAATTGTCTGAGATTGAACGAGAGTGCGCCGAGATCTATCTCGACCCATGCATTACGATAGAGAGGGGGCTCATGCATACGCGCCGCCCTCCTTCAGGATTCGGAATGCGTCCGGAAGATAGTCGATGACATCGGTCGCGATCAAGCAGTTCGCAGTGAGGTCCTCGATCGCAATAAGTGCTGCGGTCGAATGCAACCGTACACCGGTCGCTGCCGCCAGATAGGGATCGATACCTTGGCACAGTAACGCGCCGATGATGCCGGAGAGAACATCGCCGGTCCCGGCGGTCGCAAGCGATGACGGTCCGGTCGCATCCTTGATCGTACGCATCCTGTCGGTTATGGTGGTCGTCGGACCTTTGGCAACAACGATACAGGTCTCGCTCACAAGATCGTCGGTCGAGACGCCGAGCCTCGCACGTTCCCCTTCGTGGGGAGTCAATATTAGCGAGGCTTTTGCCTCGAGCATTCGATCTGTATGACCGATGAACGCGTTGATGCCGTCGGCATCGATCACGGTCGGGATCGTGCTTGCGACAACGACTCTGCGCACCATCTCCGCGGTCTCGTCACCGCCTCCGATACCCGGCCCGATGACGAGTGCATCGGCATTCTTTGCAAGTTCCTCGATCCGTCCTTCAGCTTCGAGCGCGATCATTTCGCTATCATCGGTAGCAAGACCCACGACCGGGACAGTCAGCAGGTTCGTTTGCGCGATCGGCACGACCTGTTGCGCAGTTGCTAGAGTAATATAACCGGCTCCGCTACGCGCCGCACCAAGCGCGGTCAGCAGAGCGGCTCCCGGATATTGGGCACTACCGGCAACGATGAGGAGCCGCCCACGCGAGTGCTTATGGACGTGGGCAGGAGGATCAACGAGAACACCGGCATAGTCTTGAGGAGTCATGGTGAATAAGTCGTTCTTACTCATCGAGGTCCCCTTCTACCACTCCCTCATCGAGTATCACGTTCTCAGTCTCGACAGGAGCCGACTTTACGGACTCATCGATCGGAGTGCCGACCGAATCGAGGAGCGAACGCAACTCATTGAACGCCTTGGTCATCTTCTCCTCGAAGGTCAGATCCTGATCAGCGGCAGGTCGCGCTGCCTGAGTGATAGCGACCGCGCTTGCGACCGCCGTATCGTGAGTGAACGTGAGCGAGAGGTGCAACTCGATGATGCCTAACTCTGCAGCACGCTCAGGAGCGTTTCCTGCCAACTCGGGGATCGGCTTGCCCTTCTCGTCGCGGGAGATCTCGACGTTCGAGAACCGCACACCAGAAAAGCCGTTTCCAAGCACTTTGAGTACTGCCTGTTTTGCCACGAAGTACAGCGCGTAGTGGGTAACAGCGAGCGTCTTGCTCTCGCAGTAGGCGCACTCATCGGCTGAAAAAAGACGGTCACGGACACGCGGGTACTTATCAAGTACTTGAGAGAAACGCTCTATATCAACGATCTCGACCCCGACTCCCACGATCAGGTCGCTTTGTTCCTGCATCCACGCACCTTTCATTCATGTTCCATTATAACGCGGAGCGTGAGTGAAACTGAGGTGGAATTATGGGGTCGCGTAGTCCAAAGTAACTCGACACTCTCGTGCTATCTGAAGCTTAACGAGCCAAACTAGCGCACGGACGGATCGAGGAACATGCCATTATCGGCAAAGCGATAGCGATACATCCAAAGGGTGACGATCGCCGAACACGCACTGTCACCGGCACTGATCATGAACGAGACGATGATCTGATAAGGTGCGGCGATCGCGGGGTTGATGCCGGCGAGCACCTGACCGCTCATGATCCCGGGGATGAAAACCAACCCGATCGCTGAGAGCGTATTGATGTTTGGGATGATGCCGGCGCGAAGCGCATCACGGACCGAGGAGCGCGCGCATTCCCACGGAGTGGCACCCAAGGCAACGAGCGAGCGTATCTCATCGGTACGGGTATCAAGATCATTGAACATCCTCTCGAGCGCGATCGCGACCCCCGACATCGAGTTACCCAAAATGAGACCGGCGAGTGGAATGAAGTAGCGCGGATCGAACCAGGGGTCGATGCCGATGATGATATTGGCGACGATCATGACTATGATGAACGAGACGCTCAGCAAAACGATGAACGCGATCGGCATGACCGAGCGCGGTGCCGATGGATTGCGCCGGGCTACGGTGAACGCCGCGACCCCGGTCATGAATGCGATCACACCCAGAACCGGCAGGACCGATTCAAGCTCGAATATCCAAGCGAGCACGAACCCAAGGAAAAGCAGCTGCGCCGCCGCTCTTGCTGCGGCAAAAAGATACTGCCGGGTGATACCGAGTTTGAGCAGCGTCAACACCACCGCGGTCACGATGATGAATCCGGATGCAAGCGCCAGATGTAGGGGACTGACCGTTATGACACCGAGTTCATTCATCAACGAACTGTCCTGCTCGCATTATCAGTCGCGAGGTCGCACGCCCGTCATCGGCACGATGGCGCACGCGAATGGCGCCCTTCCCTCTCTTGATGAACGCGCTCGTCAGCTCCCCAATCGCTTGGGCAGATACATCGTCGAGAGCCGCGTCGACCTCATCGAGCAGCAATACCTCGGGATCGGTCAGCAACGTGCGCAGAAATGCGACCCGCGCTTGTTGACCGACCGAGAGCCGGTCGATCGAGCGATCGAGAGCAATATCTTCGAGATGAGCGGAGCCGAGAGCTTCGAGCAGGTCGGCATCGGTCGGCATCGGTATCTTCTCGAAAGCATCAAGCGACCAAGGCAACATGAGGTTCTCCTGTACGCTGCCCTCTGCCAGAACCGGCTTTTGCTGCACGAGCGCGACCAGTTGGCGCCATCGCTGAGGTGTATAGGAGAGAAACGATGCGCCATCCAGATACATGGCTCCATCGAAGGAGACGGTCTGTCTGCCGATCGCGTGCAGGAGAGTGGATTTTCCCGAGCCACTCGGTCCGGTGATATCGAGGATCTCCTCTCTCGCCAACTCGAGCGAAACGTCATCGACCGCTCGGAATCGACCATCGTCTCCTGCCAGAACCACCGTGATGTGTTTTGCGGAAAAGAGCATAGGCTCATACTAGCAGATTGAGGCGAGAGCAAAGCGGGACAGGAGGGTCGGTTCCTTTTGGGACAGGAGGGTCGGTTCCTTTTGTCATATATTATCGCAGAATATCGGTTGCGGTCATCCCACATGTGACAAAAGGAACCGACCCTCCTGTCCCGCTAGAACCGAGCCCACCTTCTTATTAGTTGAGTTCCTCTTTGACGACCTCGACCAGTTCGTCGACAACCTCTTGCGCCTCTTCTATCGTGGCGGCTTCGGACATGACACGGACCAGCGCTTCGGTACCGGATGCTCGGACCAGCACACGCCCATGATCACCGAGCTGCTCCTCGGCAGCGTCTATCGCCTCCGCCAAGCGCGCACTCGCCACCAAGTGTTCCTTGTTACGGACCTGGACGTTGACCATGACCTGCGGGTACTTGGTCATGACCTTCGCCAACTCGGAGAGTGTCTCATCGGATTGCGCGACGATATGGGCGAGCATCAAAGCGACCAGAAGACCGTCACCGGTAGTGTTGTGATCAAGCAAGATCACGTGACCGGACTGCTCGCCGCCCAGATTCGCGTTCATCGTCTGCATCTGCTCGAGGACGAAGCGGTCACCGACCTTGGTCTTGACCGTCTGGATGCCCAGCTCGTCCATCGCCTTCTCGAAGCCCATGTTGGCCATGACGGTACTGACGACCGTGTTGTTGAGCAGAAGATCATTCTCCTGCATATATTTTGCAACGATCGCGATGATCTGGTCGCCATCGATGATGGCCCCATTCTCATCGACCGCCAATGTACGATCGGCATCACCATCGTGCGCGATACCCAGATCAAAATCTCCTTTGCGGACGAATTTCTGTAGCTTTTTCAGGTGGGTGGAGCCGCAATTCATGTTGATGTCATCACCGTTGTAGTCGGTATTGATCGCGGAAACTTTTGCTCCCAGCATCTCGAATGCCTTCGGGGAGCTGACCGCCGAGGCGCCGTGTGCGCAGTCGAGCGCGACCTTGAGCCCATCGAGCGTTCCGGGCTCGAACGCATCGACGATATGGTGGACGTAGTGAGCGGTCGCATCCTCGAGTGTCGTCACCTTGCCGATACCGGTCCCATCGGGACGCATGAACGAAGTATGTGTGTTCAGATAGATCTCGATCAAACTCTCGAGGTCATCGGACAACTTGAATCCGTCACGGGAAAAGACCTTGAGACCATTGTGCTCCGGCGGGTTGTGACTGGCGCTGATGACGATACCGCCATCGGCGCGAAAACGGCGTGTCAGAAATGCGATACCCGGTGTAGGGATCATATTGGCGAGCAACACATCCCCGCCTGCGCTGGTGATCCCAGCAATCAAGGCGGATTGGAGCATCGCACCACTTCGGCGTGTGTCACGTCCGATGACGAACTTCGAACTTTTGGCATCGCCTAGATACTTGACCACCGCTTCGCCAAGCCGAAATGCCAGCTCGGGGGTCAGCTCGGTGTTGGCGATCCCGCGGATACCGTCGGTCCCGAAAAGCTTTGGTCTAGACATGTTGACTCCTTCAGTCCATCGCTTTCACTGTGAGCATCATCTTTCGTTCAGCTCTGAAGCGCGATCTCTCCCCCCGATCGCTCCTTTTTCACACCTTTTCATTATAACCATCGCCATCGTCTGAGGGTGCCCACATCACAATCGCTTCACATGGGAGCTATCGCTTATAACAGATGAAAGCGAACTCCGAAGAGTCCGCTTTATTCGTGGCAGTGATCTTCGGGGATTAACGCTTCGAGAACTGTGGTCTCTTACGTGCCTTCTTCAAGCCGTACTTCTTGCGCTCGACCACACGAGGGTCGCGCTTGAGCAGACCGGCACGCTTGAGCTCACCGCGATAATCGGGGTTGACTTCGAGCAGTGCACGCGCAATGCCGAGACGCAGCGCTCCGGCTTGACCACCGACGCCACCGCCGTGTAGGGTAGCGATGATGTCGAAGGTGCCGTCCTGGCCGACCGCCTTGAGCGGGACGAGCGCGAAATCGATATGCTGTTGGCGTCCGAAATACTCGGCGCCCTCACGATGATTACAGTACACACGTCCGGTACCCGGGATCAAACGCACACGTGCGACCGCGTCTTTGCGACGTCCGGTCGCGCTGTAGGATACCTCTGATTTGGGGATGTCGACGAGATTCTTCTTCTCGATGCGCTTCTTGGTCGAAGCGGGTTTTAGAGTCGCTTTGACTGCAGTCTTCTTCGTCGCCGTTCTCTTGGTAGGAGCTTTCTTGGTTGCCGGCTCTTTCTTCTCCGCGACTTTTTTGGCCGGAGCCTTCTTGGTGGCGGTCTTTACCGATTCCTTCTTGGGAGCCGGTTTCTTTGCGGGCGTCTCTTTGGCCTCAGCGTCCTTTTCGTCCGCTTTTTTGGCTGCAGGTTTCTTGGCAGCTGCTTTTTTCGCGGGAGTCTTCTTTGCGGCAGGTTTTTTCTCGGCTTTGGTCTCTGCGACCTCTACCGCCTCGATAGCCTCTACGGCTTCTGCCGCGCTATCAGCTTCGACGATATCGACTACCTCGACCACATCTGCGGTCTCTGTTTTCTTAGCTGGCATATCAACAACCCTCCAGTTCGATCTTACGAGGATTCTGCGCCTCATGGGGATGATCGGGACCTGCGTAGACCTTCAACTTCATGCCCATGGCGCGTCCGAGTGTATTCTTCGGTAGCATTCCTTTGACCGCTTTCTCGATGATACGCTCGGGGTGAGTATCCATCATTTTCTTATACGAGGTTGCCTTGAGCCCTCCGGGATACTGGCTATGGCGATAGTACATCTTCTGCTCAGCTTTGTTCCCTGTCACGCGGATCTTCTCCGCGTTGACGACCACGACGAAATCGCCGGTGTCGACATGCGGAGTATAGGTAGGCTTATGTTTACCCTTAAGGATCGTAGCAATTTGCGTCGCCATACGACCGAGCACAAGATCGGTCGCATCCACAAGCAACCACTCGCGCTGGACCTCGCCAGGCTTTGCATAATATGTATTCATACTCTCTCCTACTACACGTTCAGTTTCACTTCTTGCTTTACACGGGGCAAAAAAGTGACCTGAACATGGTATCACAAATAGGCAAATAGGCACGAACTCGGACGGACCGAGCTCGTGCCTGACTGCACCGCAGCCCTTATTGCCATCGGCGCCAAGTCGTTCTGCCGACGACAAGACACACGCCGAGCAGAAAAGCGAAGAGCATCATTACAGGGAACTCATCGCCGGTCTTGGGTACCAATCCTGAGAAAGTGCCCGCGTTGAGCATGCCGGATCGAGATTGCTCGATCGGAGATTTGGGCTTGGACCCGACCGAGGGTGGAGTCTGCTTGCCCGAATCATAGGAATGGTCGAAAGTGATCGAACCTGCCTTGAGTCCGTCCTCTGCATAGGCGATCAGGAGGGTGTCGAGCTCTCGCGTCACCCAGATCTCCAGTGAATAGACCGTACGACTAGAGGTGTAGTCAGGTCGTGGGCCGGTGATGTTATCGAGTGTATAGGTATAGGTACCCGGCTCGACGAATCCCTCGAACAGGATATCAAGGCTATTGGTCCCCTCCAAAGAGAAGGTATAGCTCTGATCGTTGCTGCCTTCCGGCATCGGGAATGACGCGTTGTCGGGTTTAAGTTGATAGGTAAAGACATCGTTGGGTGTCGGCTTCTTTCCGACCGCGTCAAAGGTCTGTGCGACCGTCAGGGTGAGGTTACCTTTGCTGCCCGCGTACGCAGGACGTATCATAATGATTCCCACCAGGCACACGATCATCAGGATCGCGACCATAACACCCGCTCCTCTGCTGTATCGAATTGATCTGGTATTCATGCTTTATGCGCCTCCCTGATGGGCGATCGGTTCATTTTCTGTTTGGTTCTCGTTACCATTCATTTTCTCTGTTTCGTTTTCCAATAGTTCTCGTTGCCTACGTCTTCTCTCATTGAGAAGTAAGACGAGTATCACAAAGGCGATCAGCACGATAATGCTTGAAACCTTCACCCACAAAGGTGCCAGCTTCCACCATGAAAGGCTCCCTATCGTCTGTGCGATCCTACTCGTTTCCTCTTCGAGACCCTCGAAGGGATCCTCAAATACCTCATCGGTTATCCGTGCCACCAGTATGTCGCGTCCATTGGTCGACTCTGACGAGCAGGTCGAGAGCAATACGAGGTGGTCATCGGGTGATACTGAAAGCGCGCGCACATGGATCGCCCGTTCCAGCAGCGTCTCGAGATAAAGCTGTTGGGCTTCTTCGCCTTTGATCATCGGATTGAATATCGCATCATCATAGGCATCGACATGCAAGAAGGCGAAGAACTCAAGTCCGTGTTCTTGACCGGAATAGTAGAGCATACCGTACTTGCGCTCGTCGAAATACCTCTTCTCCACGAACAGTCCAATCTCGCCGAACATGGCTGTTTTGTCCATATGATGCCCATACAAGATCGAGGAGAAGTCCGAGAAATCCCTACTGTTACGGTAATCCAAAAAGATTGCGCCGGACATCGAGTAGCGTCCTTCAGCGTTGGTGTTCACATAGGTCATATTGTTGCGCCCTTGGACCACCGGATAATCGATGCTGGTACCGTAGACGCTCAACCACGCGAACACATCGGGATTGAGAGCTTTGAGCTCTTCGAGGGTCTTCCCGCCGTTCTCGTTCGTGGGACGATACTTCTCGTACTGAGAGGCTTGCGCCTGCTCGAATACTTGGCGGGAGTCCCACATGGCGTAGCAGCCCGCAAGCAACAAGAGTAGGATAAGGA
>WRDL01000048.1 GCA_009784095.1 Coriobacteriia bacterium
ACCGTGACCCCCCAAAAGAAGGTATAGACCAAGAGGAGCAAGACGATGATGATCGCCGGGAAGCTCCAGGGCGCGAACGTGCGATAGTCGATCCTTGAGATGATGAAGGCGAAGGTGGCGCCAATAAAGATAAAGAATAGATTGTTGGCTCCCTCGGCAAAGGAGGCGAGGGTTGCCTGAGCACCCTGCTCAGTGGTGGCTTCGAGCAGTACCGCCTCTGCGCTGGAGGCGGAGACGACCATCACGGCACTGATCCCCACGAGAATGGTCACCGCTAAGATCGCGAGATAGAACGGCGCGACCCCACCGGCGAACAGTTTTTGTTGGGTGGAGTTGGCGCGCGCCGATCCCGTCGTCGATGCGGAACTATTCTTCGTCTTGGCCACGGCTGCCGCTTCGCTCTCTATTCGGCGTCGAGGTGCTCGGCTGCGAACGCGCAGAATACCTCTCCGCGCTGTTCGAAGTTATCGAATTCATCAAAGGAGGTGCATGCCGGAGAGAGTAAAACGATCGACGCATCCTCTCCGTTCTCATAGACCCACAAGAGCGCATCTCGCATCGTAGCGGTGCGATGCACGCGATCGCGGTAGGTATCATCGAACGCTTCGGCGATCTCTTCTTGATCCTGTCCGAAGACGACCACTTGGTGTGCGACTTGGGAGGCCGCTGTCGCGAGCGGGTGCATATCGTTTCCCTTATTGCGCCCACCCAGAAGTAGTACCAGGTCCTCGCCCTCGAAAGAGCGCAATGCCTTGAGCGTCGCCTCGGGATTGGTCGCTTTCGAGTCGTTGTACCAATGCGCGCCTTTGACCGATCCGGCGAACTGCAGACGATGCCGTACCGGTTTGAACGATGAGAGGGCCGCATCGATCGCGTCCTCGTCCACTTCGAACCAGCGGGCGATCTCGCGAGCAAACAGCGCGTTCTCGATGTTGTGGACCCCTTTGATCTGCAGCGGAGGCAGTGGGTCGTCGTCCAACCGCGCGACATCGATCGCGCGCACCAACGCGCCGGAAAGCATCGCTTGTTCATAGATACGGCTGAAATACTCGTTCTGCGCATCGACCAGTACCAGACTGCCCGGATCGAGATTGCGCAACACGTTGCACTTCGCATCAATGTATTCGTCGAGTGTATCGTGCCAGTTCAAATGATCGGGGGTGAGGTTCAGTATCGCCGCGACCGATGGCGAGAAATTACGACATGTCTCGAGCTGGAACGAGGAGACCTCGACGACCAGGATGGCATCGGGGCCGACCCCGCCGATCTGTGAGATCGCGGTCGTACCGATATTGCCGACCGCATACGCTTCTTGACCACCCTCGTTGAGCAGGTGCGTCGTCAGCGCGGTCGTTGTGGTCTTTCCGTTCGTGCCGGTGATGGCGACCCAACGGTTGCTGGACTCGCGGTAGGCGAATTCAATCTCGCTGATAAGATCGTCGGTGGCGTTGCGCGCGCTTTTAAACAATGCGGTGTGCGGTGCTATGCCGGGGCTGATGATGATCAGATCGAAGGGACCGTCGACCTTATCATCGCCTTCCAACAAGACGAGCTCATCGACGCGATCTTTCTGTGTTTCGAGGTAATCGGCGACTGCGCGCCCGGTCACCCCCAGACCGACGACCGCGACACGTCCCAAATGTTTCGACTGGCCCATAGTGATCCCCTAAGCCTCTCTTTGTTGTCTTGAACGGCTCATCTAGATCCCCAAGCCTCCCTGCTGGAAGAAATATATCGCGAATCCCAGGCCGGCAAGAAGTGCGGTGATAATCCAAAAACGGACCATCACCTTGGTCTCGGACCATCCCATCATCTCGAAGTGGTGGTGGATCGGGGCCATCTTGAACACGCGGGTCTTGAATCGTTTGAACCACGCGACCTGTATGACGACCGAGAGTGCCTCGATCACGAAGATACCTCCGATAATGAGCAGCAGCAACTCGGTCTTGGTGACGGCTGCCAGTGCGGCGATCGCCCCACCCAGTCCGAGTGAGCCGGTATCTCCCATAAAGATCTCCGCCGGATGCGCGTTGTACCAAAGAAAGCCGATACAAGCTCCGGAGATCGCGGCTGCGACGATCGCGACCGAGAGATTATCTTGCGCGAACGCGATCGCGCCGAACACAAGAGTCACGATCGTGACGGTTCCGGCGGCGAGCCCATCGAGTCCATCGGTCAGATTGACCGCGTTACTCATTCCGATGAGCATGAACGATGCGAACACGATATAGGGCCATGGTATGTAGAGCAGTGTGTCTCCCGCAAGGGGCACTGTCGAGGTGAGCATGTTGAGCGGGATGTGGATCGTAGTGGCCGGCAACTGCAGGTCGGGCGTGATGCCGACCCAGTTCACCGCAAGCATCGAGAAGACGACCGCGATCAGTATCTGCCCGATGATCTTGGCGCGCGCGCGTAGACCGAGCGAGCGTTCACGGATCACCTTGGCACGATCATCGATGTAGCCGAGAAGCCCGCATGCCAACGCCGTGCCGATCACAAGCAACGCGCCGCGTACCATATAGTCATGGTTTTTCAATACCGTGAGCGACGCATTCTGCGCGCTCGGTGAGACGATGTAGACCATCAGCACGAATACGAACGTCATGACCGCCAAGATCACGACACCGCCCATGGTGGGAGTCCCCTCCTTGATAAGGTGGCGCTGCGGTCCGTCGACGCGTATCTGCTGACCGATACGACGATTCGTCAGAAACGAGATGAACGCCGGCATCGCGAACGCGGCAAGGACCAGCCCGAGCGCGACCGCAAGAAAAACTTGAACGGTAGGAAAGAGTGCGAGTCTAGTGAGCATCGAGCTCTCCCCCGTTGGCTTGCACACCCTCGAAGAGCGTCTCCTGGTCGAGCGCCTGAAGCGGCTCGGTCGCCTGATCCAGGTTCGGATCATGCTCCGAATGTTGCGCATCACCTTCGGCGGGCGGTGGTTCAAGATCGAGCAGCGCATACGCTACACGCTCGAGTTCCATGCCACGCGATGCTTTGACCAAGACGCAATCGCCGGCTTCGAGGTATTCTTTGGCTTCCTCTATCATGATATCGAGTTCGATCCAATCGTAAGCCTTTGCCGTCTCGAGCCCGTTTGCCTGCGCGCCGGCTACCATATCGGCAGCATAGTCACCATAAGCGAACAGTGCATCGATACCGGCGGAGGCGCAGATCCGTCCGACCTTGTAGTGCTCGCCTGCCGAGATATCTCCCAGCTCGAGCATATCGCCGAGCATACAGACCCGTCGTCCGAAGACTTCCATCGAGGCGAGCGTCCAGATCGCCTGTTCCATCGAATTGGGATTGGCGTTGTACGCATCGTTGATGACGATGACCTCGGAGTTATGGTTGATATCTATCTTGAAGCGCATACCGGTCAGACGCGCCTGCGCCAGGCCTTTCTCGATCATCACCGAAGGGATGCCGAGCTCTTGGGCGACCGCTATGACGAGCAGCGCGTTGGAGAGCTGATGCAACCCGGGCACATTCAGCTCGATATCGAACGTGTCCTTAAGCGACATGACATGCGCACGAGCGCAACCGCTCGAGTCGAGCACCACTTTGGTCGCCATGATCTTTGCATTATCGCTGTCGACCCCGACCGTCATACAACGGGCGACCGAAATATCCTGGAATTTGTCGGTATAGAATTTGTCGGCCTCGAACACGCCGAGTCCATCTTGGGGAAGCGAGCGCAGTAGTTCGGCCTTTGCCTCGACGATGTTCTCGAGCGTACCAAGAAGCTCGATGTGGCTGGGACCGACCGAGGTGACGACCCCGATCGAAGGAGAGACGATATCGCACAGTTGCGCGATCTGACCCAGACCCCGCATACCCATCTCGATAATGAGGATATCGTCGTCCTCCGCAGCGCCGAGCACCGTTAAGGGAACACCGATCTCGTTGTTCTGATTGCCGTCGGTATAGGCGACTTTGAAGCGTTGTCCCAGCACACACGCCATCATCTCTTTGGTAGAGGTCTTACCGGTCGAGCCGGTGATACCGACCACCTGGGCGCCGATGATCTCGAGCCACTCGTGCGCGATCTCATGGAGCGCCACGAGCGTGTCCTCGACCAGCACCGCTGCGCAACCTTTGCGCGTGGCAAGGCCGACGACATGTTCGGCGGCTTCGCGCTTGGAGACCAAGATGAGCGCGGCGCCTTCCTTGATCGCGCGATTCACGTAGTTATGCCCATCATCATGCTCTCCCTTGAGCGCGATGAACATACCACCTTCGTTCAGCTTACGTGTGTCGATCGAAGCGCTGGTGACCAGTGTCTCACCATCTCCGTAAAGGATCTCACCCTCACAGAGTTCAGCTATTTGTGCCACAGTAAGTTTCACGTGTCTTCCTTACTCTCGGTTCCGACTTACACGTCCAAGCGCTTCTCGCGCTACCTGTGTGTCATCGAAGTCTATCGTCTCATCGGCGAATATCTGATAGGTCTCGTGTCCTTTTCCGGCGATCAGTATGGTGTCACCGGCTTGGGCATGATCGATCGCACGGTCGATCGCACTGGCGCGGTCGACCTCGCAGGAATAGGCATCGGCGGATGTGCCATCCATGCCTGCCACGATGTCATCGATGATCGCTCGGGGATCTTCACTGCGCGGATTATCGGTCGTCACGATGATGTGATCGGCACCATCGGCGGCGACCTTTCCCATCAACGGGCGTTTGGTCGTGTCGCGATCCCCCCCGCATCCGAATACAACGATCAGCTCACCGTCGGTGACATCGCGCAGCGATCCAAGCGCGTGGGCGAGCGCGTCAGGAGTATGCGCGTAATCGACGAACACATTGATTGGATGCTCGGTCGCTATGCGTTGCAGCCGACCTGCTACCTGTTCAGCCTGCGCAAGCCCGTCTGCAATAGCAACTCCTGCAACACCGAGCGCGAATGAGCAGCCCGCCGCCAGTAGCGCATTACTCACGTTGTGGTATCCCACCAAGGGGAGGTCGACCGGATACTCGTCGCCATCGATCGTGAGCGTGAATGAGGTACCTGACACCGATTCTTCGACATGGGAGGCAAAGACACGTGCATCGGAAGCTCCCACGGTGATGAGCTTGCGATCGGGTCGGACAGCCGCGATCTTCTCGGCAAGTTCACGCCCCGCGTCACTTTCAATATTTATGACGCTCGCCTCGCTATCGAGATCGAAGAAGAGCCGCTTCTTAGCGGCGAAGTAGTCGTTCATATCGGTATGGTAGTCAAGATGATCTTGTGTCAGATTCGAGAATGCGGTGACATCGAAGTGGACCGCATCGACACGATGCTGTGCCAAGCCATGGCTTGAGACCTCCATCGCAACGACCTGGATTCCTTCATCGCGCAACTGCGCGAGCTTTTGCGCGAGCTCAGGCTCGCCCAAGGTCGTGAGTGGAGAATTGATCGTACCCAATGCTTGTGAGCGGACGCCGGTAGTGTTCATGATCGACGCGGCAAGGAAGACCGTCGTTGTTTTTCCGTTCGTTCCGGTGACACCGACGATGCGCATATCACGCGAGGGGTCGCCATATGACTGCTGCGCAGCAAAAGCACGCGTTATACGCGCGTTCTCATTAGGACTTTCCATGTATATCAGGCTATCAAAGCGGTGATAGTGGGATGGGTCTACGCACAAAACGTTGGATAACCGAAACCTAGCGAAAATGGGGGCTTAATTGCGCGAGTAAACGCAACAGTGCCATTCGGAAGGCAACCTCGTCCTTTATGCATGAGAAGATGCGCCTTTCAGCACACCTTCTTGTTGCGTCTAGCGTCAATCACCGTGACAATAGTGACAATGGGGCCGGTTCCTTTTGTCACCACCGTACTACTCTGACTCGGGAAGGATCGTCGGTTCGATACCCAGGTGCTCGGCGGTAAAGCTGGCGACCGATACGAACGGGGGTCCGGCGACATACGCGCCGTAGTAGTTCCCTGCAGGCTCATCGAGCATTACGAACACGATTATCTGCGGATCCTCGACCGGGAAGAACCCGATGAACGAGCCGACGTATGCATCGGTGTCATACCCTTGTCCGAACGCCGCTTTTTGCGCAGTGCCGGTCTTACCCGCGACCCGGAATCCATCGAGATGGATACCGCTCCCGGTTCCGTTTATCATGACGTTTTCCATGATCGCGGTCACATCACCGGCGACCTTCGGGGTTATGACCTGTGCGACGGGCCAGTCTCTCTTGAGCCCCGCGTCTCCCGGCGTCTCCTTGAGCAGGTGCGGAGTTACCAACAGTCCCCCGTTGCCGATCGCAGCGAGCGCGCGAGTCATCATGAGCGGTGAGACCGCCAACCCTTGTCCGAACGAGTGATTCGACAGCTCGATATCGAGCCATTGATCGGGTTTTGCGATGACCGCGGGAGTCAGTGCGGGAAAATCACTTTCTGAGACGGTGGTGAATCCGACTTGCTGATATTGTTTATAGAGCGCCTCGCATCCGATGGTGAAAGCGACCTTGCTCGTCCCCACATTACTCGAGTTCTGCAGTATCCATGCCAGATTTGCCTGTGGCCACACATCGTGGGGCGAGTCGTCGCTAACTTCATGGATCCCGACCGTGATCGCAGAAGGTACCTCGAATTCGGTCGCGGTCGTCACGACTCCTGTTTCAAGCGCGGCGGCCGCGGTGATCGGCTTGAGGGTCGAACCGGGCTCATACAACTCAAGGAGCGCACGATTACGGAACTCCTCTTCCCTTGCCTTCCCATATTCGTTGAGATCGAATGCGGGATATGAACAGACCGCGAGAAGTTCTCCGGTCTTGACCTCCATCACGATCAGTGCCCCTGCTTTGGCTTCGCACGCCTCAGCAGCAGCGGCAAGTTCGTTATCGGCGAATGATTGGATGTGATAATCGATGGTCAAGATGAGAGGTTGCCCTGCTTGTGCGGGGACCTCTTTTTGAACACCTGAGGGAATCAGGTTACCGAACACATCTCGCTCGCTCGTACTCGAGCCCGGCTTCCCCTTGAGAACACCGTCGTAATAGAGCTCAATGCCCGCTTGTCCATCACCGGTATCAGTACGCACCCAACCCAATGTCTGGGCAGCAGCTGTTCCTGCCGGATAGTAGCGTTGATAATTCAACTCGAAGACAATGCAGTTCTGCATCTGGATCTTGAACTCGATCTCGGAGTCGGTCGTAGACGGAAGATCATCGATGTAGTCGATCAGCATGTCGCGTTGGTTCTGTGAGATACCGCGTGCCATGACCGCGTAGTGGGTCGGCGCGATCAGTTCGGCGTAGTAGAAATCCACGCTCCCCTCGAGGACATCTGCGAGCATCTGGGCGGCGCGTCCCTTCTGGTTGAGATTGACGGGATCAGCGATCACATCATAGACGGTCGATGAGAGCGCAAGCGGAATCCCGTCACGATCGAAGATCCCACCTCGTTGGGCGGGAGTTGAGTGGGGCATCACACGCGCGTCCTCGGCTTCTTGACGCAGCGCCTTGCCGCGTATCGCCTGTATCCAGATCAAGCGAGTAGCGGTTATCAGTAATAGCGCACCGAAGAATACCGTCAGCACACGTGCGAGAGTCCAAGAAGCATCTTTTTTCATGCTACCTCAACGCGCTGATGCCAACGTCTCCGACCAGAAGCGCAGAGGCTTCCGACATCGTGAGAGAGGCAACTCGTCCCCAGAATTCCGATTTCTCGAATCGGCTGATCTCCTCGACCATGATCTCCTCATCGAGTGAGACATGCGTTTTCGCGGCGGGTGGGTCGACCATACCGAGATCTTCTTTGGCAACGCTCAGAAGACGATCGTTGGATTTGATGACCGCTTCGTCGATCAGTAGTTTTTGGTTCACCGTAAATTCATCGGCGATATCGTTCTTCAGTTCAGCTGAGATCTGTTGCATACGGGTCGCGTCGGCGATGAGCCAGACCGGACCGAAAGAGACAGCCGCCACGATCATGACGATCAGGGCGAATGCGAAGACCAGGCGGAAGAACATGGTGCGTTGTTTGTTCTGTTCGATCAGCGCTTGTTTGCGCTTGGAATGGTTCAATTTGACTTTGATGACTCGCCCCATGGCTCCTCCTTTCCGTCTTCTTCGCCGCCATAAGGCAGCGCACATTCTATCGTTTCTGCGCGACGCGCAACCTCGCGGAGCGCGCCCGCGGATTCTTTTCTATTTCCTCAGCGCTCGGCACTATCGCCTTGCGCGTGATGATCTCAAGTGTCGGTACATGGCCACACGTACATATCGGCATATCATCGGGACAGATGCATCCTTGCGCGTACTTTCGAAACATCTGCTTTACCAGACGGTCCTCAAGCGAGTGAAAGGTCAGTACTCCGACCCTTCCTCCGGGACGCAACCAACGGATCGCTGCCTCAAGCCCGCTCTCCAGCGCGCCGAGTTCATCGTTGAGGTGAATACGCAACGCTTGGAATGTGCGCTTGGCGGGATGACCGCCTTCGCGTCGGGCACTCGCGGGGATGGCCGCTTTGATGATGTCGACCAACTGGTGCGTGCGCTCGATGGGCTCGTTCTCGCGATGCGCAACGATGAATTGCGCGATCCGACTCGCCCACCTCTCTTCTCCATACTCGCGGATGATGCGGGATAGTTCCTCTTCGCTGGCCTCGTTCACCAGATCGGCGGCGGTTCGACTTGTCGAGCGATCCATTCGCATGTCGAGCGGACCGTCCTCCTTGAAACTAAACCCGCGATCGGCGTTATCGATCTGCGGAGAGGACATCCCCACATCGAAAAGGAACGTGTCGACGTAGGGGATCCCGATATCGGTCAGGATGCGATCGAGGTTCGCGAAGTTGTCTCTCACGAAGATGACTTCGAGTTCATCGGTAGGAAGAATTTGTTGGCCGAGGCGTGCTGCGTAATCTGGTGTGATGTGCGCTCCTTCGTCTTGGTCGATACCAATGAAGGTCGCGCGGGGGGCGATATGTGACAACAGTGCGCTCGCGTGCCCACCGTACCCGAAGGTACAGTCGACCACGACTGAGCAAGGTGTTGGGTTCAATTGCTGCGTGACCTCGGCCAACAAAATGGGGATATGCTGATATGCAGTTGTCAATTTCGAGCTGTCCACCTGACAGCCCACCGTTAGAGCTTGCCCTCAGCTGATAGCTTCGCGGTCAGCTCATCTATATTTGACTCAGCGGTGTAATCGGCGTACCGGGAGCTATCCCAGATCTCGATACGGTCGATGGCACCGATGATGGTCAAATCCTTGGAAAGTCGCGCGTGGTCGCGCAGAGGGACCGGTATACGGATCCTGCCCGCCGAGTCGATTTCCACCTCGTCGGTCCCCGCACCGAAGATCCGGCGCATACGACGCGAGTCGGGATCGAGCGCTTCTTCGCGCAGAAGGCTCTCGGCGAACTCCTCGAACTTCTCGGGAGTAAAGAGCCACAGACAGTCTTCGGGACCCTTGACGAGCATGGTGCTGCCGGTCAGACGCCCGCGAAATTTGGATGGGAGGCTTACGCGTCCCTTGGCGTCCATGGTGTGTGTATACTCTCCGAAGAACATGATGCCTAGCATTGTATCCCACTTTATGCCACTGTGCAACCATAAAAAACACTTTATCCTACTTTTTGGTTCCGCAAGCCCCTTTGTGGGCGTGAGAACCCTTTTGCGAGGGTAGTTTTTGGGCGTGATGATCTTTCGGGAAAAAGAGGCTGAATCAGAAGCGCAGAGAGACAGCGGTGAGACAATAGTGAGACAGTAGGATCGGTTCCTATTGTCCCATTCTTTCCTATCGCGCAAAAAGAAACCCCCGAGTGGGGGTTTCGAAAAGACTCTATGAGTGAAGGTTACTCTTCAATGACGACGACTTCCTCGACGGGTTTGCCCTTCTTCATCGCCTTGGCTGCCTGACGCTCGGCGAGTTTCGCCTCGTACTCGGCATCCGCAGGAATGAACGCTTCCGCTTTCTTCATTGCCTTTGCTGCATACCAACCGGTCAGTATTCCCGCCAACGTGATGAGAATCATCATCAGGTAGAAGAAGTTATTCATTACCATCGGAATATTGTAGCTAAACATCCAATGAGCCATTGCATCAGCCATAGTCAAACCTCCCGGTTTAGTTGAACGACGAAACTATAGTACCCTTACCCCTTACTTTGTGCAACC
>WRDL01000049.1 GCA_009784095.1 Coriobacteriia bacterium
AGGAGCGCAAGGCTCGTCCAAAGCGTGAATTTAGGGGAAACCAGTCCCAGCATCGAGAGTTGGGTACCCGCGATGATCATGATCATGATGAACCCGAGCCAGAACATCATCTTGCCCATGATGATCTGGAACGCGCGGTTGTTCGCCAGCCCACGCGCGACATCGGTGTCGTCGGTCTGGCGTTTCGCTCGATTGATCATCCACCCAAGAAAGGCGAAGAGCACGGTCATCGCGAGCATCATCATCGGCACCGACAGGATCAGGCTTATCGACTTCTCCGCATAGGACAGAACCGTCCCATCCATCCCGACATCTTGCGGGATCTGATCGGGCAGGGACGGATACATCATCAGCGTGAGCGCGATCAATGCCGCAGTGATCACGAGAAATGAGAGATACCACCACGGACTGAAAAGCGCGCGTTCGTCCTTCTTGTAGGTGACCTGGGCTGATCTTATCGAAGAAAGCGTCCAGTCGCTCATGCGTTTGTAGTCGCGTACTTGGTGATACGCACGGATATAGAATACGAACGAGATGATCATGTAGAGAAAGATCAGACCGACGTTGGTGAATGCCGCCTGCGAGTCCGGAAGACGCAGAAGCATCCACAGCCCGATGAGCATGAACAGCACCCCAAAGACCAGGTTGCCCCAGACGTATTGCTGGCGCACGGTGGAGAGGAACTCGTTATCGTAGAGTTCTCGAGGGACCGCGATCCCGAACGCGATCGATTTTTTCGTGAAATACGGCAGGAATGCCGATGCAAAGATAAGCAACAGCCAGGTGAACCCCATTATGCCCAAGATATAGGCGATCTCACTATTCATCGTCATATCCTCCTAGCTTATGCTTTCGTCCCATAAACGTTCCATCAGCTCACTGTACTGCTCTTTTCCAATGTCGTGCGCGCGCAACTCGATCACGATGGGGAGCAGGACCTTCTCAAACTGTGACATCGACTCCTTGTCGAGCTTGGGCGGCGTGACCACGATCGCGCCTTTGTTACGCGTCATCTCTATATATCCTTCATCGGCGAGTATGGTATAGACCTTGCGTACCGTATGAAGGTTGATTCCCAGATCCTGTGCCAGGTCACGGACCGATCTGAGCCGCTCGCCTTCGACGATCTCACCGGAGAGGATACCGGCGATCAACGCCGTTTTCAACTGCTGATAGATCGGCACGCTACTGCGTGAATCGACTTCGACGATCATTGCAGACCTCTTTTCGTATCAATCCGGTCATTGCTCATGTTTTCATCTTTCGTCGATTGCTGCAACACGATCGCTCCCCTCAGGCGCGACCTTCTCATCCACTGTATGGATCCAAGCGGAGACATCATCGAGAAGCCCCTCATCGACATGTCCCGGCACCTTATAGTCTTTCAGCGTTCCATGTTGGTAGGAGTTCGTGAACACGTGGTTGAGCCCGGGATAGACCTTGAGGGTCGCGTTTGGATTACCTTCCATGATCTCGCGGAAACCCTCGAAGTCCTTGTCGACCTTGACCTGGAAATCCTTCTCTCCCTGTAGGACGAAGATCGGTTTAGGGAAGTCTTGAAGGTACGCATCAGGTTGGTGAGCCTCCATGTCCTTGAAGTAGTACCCGGTCGTCCCTCCCATCATCTTGAGGTCCTTGGATTCCTCCACGTTCAAGGTATCGAGCTTGGTGAACTTGTCAAAGATCGCCTTGATCTGTTTGGATGCCAGCCACTTGATCGGTCCGCGATACCGTTCGAGCAGCTCGTCGGTCTGGTCTTTGAGGATCACCCGTAAGGTACGCGTTGACCCTGCCGCGATGATAAGGCCGTCGAAGTTGCCACCCTCCGCATCGATGCGCGGGGCGAGCATACCTCCCTGACTGTGTCCGAAGATGAAGATCTTGCCAATACGGGGATCTGCTCTGAGCATCGTAGCGGCAAAGATGGCATCCTCGATCGACTCGTCCCAAACGGTGAGGTTCTTGATCTCTTTGATCAGTTTTCTGCCGTAGGTCTTGGTGCGCTTATCATAGCGGATCGTCGCGATCCCGCGCCTTGCTAGTCCTTCGGCGATATCTTTGAACGGCTTGATCGCAGAGATCTTCGAGTCCATGTCGGTCGAGCCTGACCCTTGCACAAGGATGACCGCAGGAATATTCTCGCTGACACCATCGGGCAGGGTCAATATCCCATTGAGTGGGTATCGGGTATCTTCTCCGATGACTATCTTCTCTTCGATCATGCTCTGTCCTCTCATCGTTCCTTGTTATACTTGTTATATTTGTTATATTACAACTATAACATATCAATCCCGCTCCGAGCGAAATGAAGTAATGGTGAAGCAAACGTGTAACCTTCATGCTACTCGATGCTCTCCTCACATTTTTTATTTTTCATCTCTTAGAATCGAGTCACGTTGAAAACTCTGTAGGAAGGAAAAGCAATGAACGAGTCACACCAGAAGTTTTACGATTTCGCGATGGAGAACATCATGCCCGGGAAAGAGACCGAGGCCGAGGAGCTTCTTCGCGAGGGATTTGAGCGCTACGATGCAGGAACGTATGACCAATCATACTTTGACGAGGTAAAGCCGAAGTATCTTGAGTTGGTGCAACCGGATCGGTGGGAAGGCTTTAAAACGGCTGTCTCTCATTTCATGGAGGATCTGGTTTTTTAATATAGCAACGTATGTGGAGTATACGATTAACGCCGAAGGGAGGGTTTTATTATGACTATGAATACCGGACAACAACTATTTCGTGATTTCATCATGCAGGGCGCGCTGCCAGGCAAGGAGTCTGCACTTGAGGACCTCTTGACCGAAGGTTTCGATCGCCAAGCAGCGGGGACCTTTGATCGTGATTACGTGAACGAGGTAACACCGAAATACACCGAGCTTCTTCGCCCTGAGCATCACGAGGGTTTCAAGAACGCTGCTGAGCACATTCTTTCTACCCTAGCCGTGTAAACGCCAGAATCTATAGAGCGTGGTCTCTGTACTCTATGCAGAGCGAACGGAGCAAAATGGAGCCGACGGCTCCATTTTTTATGAACGGTGGGACAAAAGGAACCGACCCCACTGTCTCACCGTCTTACGTGAACGACATCGGCTCCGAACGGCAGTAACGCGACCTTCGCCAACTTGAAACACTGCATACCGAACGGGATGCCGATGATGGTGATATAGAAGATGGCGCCGACAACGATCGCCTCGAAAGCGAGCACCGCTCCGCCGAACACGATCCACAATACGTTGAGTATCAACGAGGGCGCGGAGCTGGAGAGCCTCACATCCTTCTTGAACGGGAAGAATGCGACCTCGGCGATCTTGAAGCATTGTTTGCCGATCGGAATGCCGATGATCGTGATACACCAAAGTACCCCGACTAACGCCCAACTCAGACCGAGTGGTAAGCCGCCGAAAATGAACCATATGATATTGCCGAGTGTTCTCATCGTCTTCCCCTTTGCGACTGAGCGTCCTGTTTGTGTCTTACTCTCAGATTCTAGCGGAAAAGTGAGCGTGAGTTGTGTACAAGGTTGCCAAGAAAGAGACCTTTCGGATGCGTCACCTCGCACTTTTGTGCAGATTCTGCATGTTATACTCACTGACATGACGGATCGCTATAAGCCAAGCTGGCAATCGGTTCCATCCAAAATCCGGCTAGCTGGTGAAACATCTCATTTGAACTGCGAAAGAAGGGCGTGAGAGCGACACAATGAACCCAAATACTCGAAACGGTGTCGGCATCGGCTTTTCTGCGTATGGCGCGCTGATCGTGGCACTGCAGGCATTGCCTAATATCATCTGGGCGCTGTTTCCTCCCACGCTCAACTCGTTGGAAGGAAACGCGTCCTCGATACCTTTCATTGAGTACGGTGAGCATATTCTGGGTGTCGCGATCGTTGTTTTCCTCCTATTCCTGGTGCGAAAAGGTTCTGAAGGGAAGGTCCCGAAAAATGGGTTCAGCGTCGTCGCATTTGTCGCGATCGCACTCTATTGGCTGTGCTGGGTGCTTTATTTCTACGGAGTGCAACCTCTATTGGTGATTTACGCGATGGTCGTGTTGCCACCGATCGCGTTCTTTTGTGCCGGAGCCGCGCAGAAAGTGTATCTCATCTCGGCGGTCAGCATCGCATTCCTTGTATTCCATCTTATCGTCGCTCTGGAGAACTTCCCCCTCAGATAAGCTCGATCTGCATGCGCAACGGTCTCGTCTGTATGTGAAATCAAAATTTGTAGCGTAACTCCCCATACCTGCATACAGAATGGTCGTTTCAGTATGCGAAATCGATGTATGACGCACTCCTCCTCATGCTACACTGAGTACATGGATGCCGAATCTGCCTCACGTGAGTCAATCAATCCGATCCACGCGGTATGTTTTGACTATGACGGCACTCTCATCGACAGCGAAAGCTTCTATTTCGAGACCATGCGCGACTGGTTACTCGACCACTTCGGAGTTCTGATCACAAAGAGCGAATACGCGTATTACGAAACGGTGCTCGATGACGAGATCATCACCTGGCTGCTCGAGAACGATCGACTCGAGTCGCATACTCCTGCAGATGAGCCGCGCATACGTGGTGCGATCATGGATGAATGGCTCGTTCACTGGGATACGCTGATGGAAAGTGAGCATGCGCGCATGAACGCTCAGCGTCTGCATGACTTTAAAAGCCACACTCCGTTGCCACTCGCGCTGGTCACCTGCTCGTATCCGCCCTATGTCGATCCCTTCATCGACGCATATGGACTCGATGAGGTATTCTCTTATATTCTGACCGGGGATCTGGTCGAGCGCCTCAAACCTGACCCCGAGATCTATCTGATGGCACTCGAAAAATTCGCACTCGAAGGTCGCGAGGTCGTGACCGTCGAGGACGCACCACGCGGCATCTCTTCCGCACTGAAAGCAGGTATCAGAGTAGTACGTCCGCTCGCCTATGTGCTCGAGCATGAACCGATGTCTGATACGATAGAAGTACCTGATCTCGAAGGTGCTTTGAACTATGTTTGCGGAGGGAACGGTAATGCGATATATTGAGCCAGTGACCGATGCAAATAGGACGCTTTTAGGAAGGGAAGCGCTCCGTCGGTATTCGTTGTTCGGTTCACCAAGGTAAGGTAGTCGCCATGGACGGAATCATCGCTTCCCAAGGTAAGGCACTCGCCAAATCCTTCCCTGTCCAAGCTCCCAGCTTCGAAATAGAAAAAACTCCCATCCATGATATTCGCGCGGAACTGGACCGATTCGAAGACGCAAAGGCTGAGTGCGCGCAACAACTGGGCATCCTTATCGACGAGTTGGATGACGAGTCCGACTCCGCGACGATCGCGATCCTCGAATTCCAGCAATTGATGCTTGAGGATACCGACTTTCTCGACAAGATCACCGACATGATCGAGCAGGAGAAGCTCAACTGCGAATATGCGGTACAGACCGCGAGTGATGAGTTCGTCTCGTTCCTGCAGAATTTGACCGACAATGACTATCTGCGCGAACGCGCCACCGACGTGAGTGATCTGTCAACGCGCCTTTTGAGCGTACTGCTCAATGTCTCCACCAAGATCGAGGAGCCCGACCATCCCTATATCGCGATCGCCGAAGATATCGCGCCGTCGCGTCTCGCTGAGCTCGATCATCACGAACTGAGAGGGATCGTGCTTGAGGAAGGAAGCATCACTTCTCATTGCGCCATCATCGCGACCTCGCTTGGTATTCCGTGTCTGGTCCAAGTCACCGGTATCCTCGAGGCGGACACTGTCGGAAAGCTGTTGCTGGTCGACGCGATCGAAGGTGAGGTCACGATCGACCCCGACGATGATCAGATCAGTGCGTTCAAGATCTACGAGAAGCAACGTGAAGAGGAACGGGAGCTCTTCGATCAGTACGCACAGCGCGAGTCGCGCACTCTTGACGGCGCTTTCATGGGAGTCTATGCGAACATCATCTCGAAAGACGAGGTCGAGCCATTACTGAAGCAAGGCGGTGAAGGGGTCGGCCTCTTTCGCACCGAGCTCGTCTACATGCTTAAAACGAACGCTGCTCCCACCGAGGAAGAACAGTACGCCGAATACTTTGCGGTCGCCTCGGCGCTCGAGCAGCGTCCCCTCATCATCCGCACCCTCGATGTCGGGGGTGACAAGGAGATCGAATATCTCCACATCCAGAAAGAGGAGAATCCCTACTTGGGATATCGCGCGATCCGGTATTGCTTGGACAACCCCGATCTGTTCAAGGCGCAGATCGCGGCGATCTTGCGCGCAGGAGCCGACCATAATGTGAAGATGATGCTCCCCTTGATCACCTGCAAAGATGAGATCACCAAAACAAAACAGCTGGTCAAAGAAGTATGCATCGAGCTCGATGAGCGTGGGGTCACCTATGACGCTGACATGCAGATCGGCATCATGATGGAGACACCTGCCGCCGCATTGGACAGCGCTCGACTCGCGCGCGACGTCGATTTTTTCAGCATCGGCACGAACGACCTGTCCCAGTATCTTTTTGCGGCCGATCGTAACAATGCGAAACTTCTGGAGCTCAACTCGTTCTTCCAGCCCACCTTGTTGCGTGCGATCGATATGATTGCACGCACTGCGCATGAAGCGGGTATCGAGGTGGAGATCTGCGGACGCGCGGGAGAGATCCTCGAGCTGGTCCCGCTGTGGATCGCTATGGGCATCGATAATGTCAGTGTCTCCATCCCGGCGATCACAAAAGTCCGCCACGCGATCTGCCACACGAACAAGGCAGACAGTGAGAAGCTCAAAGACGCGGTCCTTGAGCTCGACACCGTCGAGGAGGTACGCGTGATGCTCAGCCAATACCGCGAACAGGGGGGAGTTCGACCATGATCACACGAGATATCATCGTGCAGAACGAGCTGGGATTGCATATCCGTATCGCAGGAACGATCGTCAAGGAAATGAAGAAATTCGAGAGTAGTATCATGGTCATGCAGGATGGTACTGCCCATAATTTCAAGAACGTGACCGGAGTGGTCTCGACAAATGGGAAGAAGGGTGATGTTCTGACGTTCGAGTTCGACGGCCCTGACGAAGAATGCGCTGCCGATGCCGTCGAGGAACTGTTCGCCAGCAAGTTCGGCGAGAGGTAGGAAGGACACAGGGTGGATACGACCGATACCACGAAAGGATCGCCGTCAACGGACCCGACCGAAGTCGCAATGGGACTGATCGTCGGCGCAGGTGATGCACGCAGCTTCTGCCTTGAGGCGATCACCGCGGCGCGCGAGGGAGACTTCGACGAGGCTCGCGACCTGCTCGAAAAGGCGGTACAGGCGATGGTCGAGACCCACGAGGTCCAAACTCAGCTGATCCGTGATGAGATGACCGGAACTCCTTCGGAGGTCACGCTCCTCATGGTGCACGCGCAAGATCATCTCAATCTCGCGATGATCACACGTGAGATCGCAGAGGAATTGATACAGGTGTACGAACGATTGAGCGCGTTGGAAGGGAAGGAACATGCTCCACATTGCGATGATTTGTAACCTTGGTATGTCGACCAGTATGCTGATCGAGAAAATGAAGACCTACGCGGCGGAAAAAGGCATCGAGGCCGATATCGACGCGCTACCGTTCCAACGGATAGACGACCAGGTCGCCAAGACCGATATCCTACTGCTCGGTCCCCAAGTCCGCCATCTCTATAAGAAATATACCACCGAATACGGAGACCGTATCCCGGTCATTCAGATCATGGATATGCAACAATATGCGTTACTGAAGGCAGGTGAGATATTCGACACCGCATATGAAGAGTACGAACGGGCGGATAAGAAGCAAGAATAGAGAAGAAAGGAGAGTAATATGGCTGCTAATGAAGCCGGTGCGCTAACTACCTTCATGGAGGAAAAGTTCGTACCGATAGCTGCCAAGATCGGCGGACAGCGTCATCTACTGGCGCTACGTGACGGAATCATCATGATCATGCCGCTGTTGATCCTGGGTTCATTCGCCATGGTCATCATCGACTTCCCCATCCCCGCATGGGCTGAATGGATGGAGACCCATGGTTGGTATTGGGACGGTGGTCACCTCGATGTGATCATGGACGCGACATTCGGTATCATGGCGATCATCGCCGCCTTCGGAGTTGCGAGCGCTCTCGCGAGTAGCTACCGTAAGGCGAACGGCGATGCGGTCGACGGAATACCGGCAGGTATCCTTGCCATCGCCGCGTTCTTCATCCTTACTCAAGGCGAAGGTATGGATTCCGAGTATCTGTTCGTCGCGTTGATGGTTGGGCTCTTTGTCGGAGAGATCTATCGTCTCTTTATTCAGAAGGACTGGGTCATCAAACTACCCGAGACCGTCCCACTTGCGATAGCGCGTCAGTTCACTGCGCTGCTACCTGGTGCAGCGATCCTTGCTTTCTTGTGGCTCTTCATCGCGGTGCCGATGAGATCCACTGAAGCTCATACCATCTCGAACTGGCTCAATACGTATCTGTTCTCCTGGCTTGCCAATGTGGGCCTCTCGTATCCCGCGACGATGCTCGGTTCGTTCCTTGAGCATCTGCTCTGGTGCTTCGGCATCCATGGAGCGGCAGTCGTGATCTTCCCATTCTACGAGCCGCTTTGGCTCAGCGCTATCGGTACCGATTCGATCATCACCTGGCCGTTCTATGAGAACGGTGTCTGGATCGGTGGCTCGGGAGCGACTCTGCCGGTCGTGATCTATATGCTGCTGTTCGCAAAATCAAGACTGCTCAAGGACATCGGACGGATCTCGATCGTTCCGGGGCTCTTCAATATCAATGAGACGGTCACGTTCGGTCTACCGGTCGTGCTCAATCCGATGCTGATGATCCCATATGTCGTCACCCCATTGGTTATCGTCACGATCATGTATTTTGGAACATCAATGGGAATCTTCCCCGTGCTGGACAAATTGATCCCGTGGACTACGCCCGTGTTCATCAGTGGATTTCTTGCCGCATCCGGAGGTCTCGGTGATCGTATTATGGCGGTGGTCGGTCAGATCATCTGCTTTGCGGTCGCGTTCCTGATCTGGCTTCCCTTCATCCGTGCGTGGGACAAAGTCAATGTCCTACAAGAAGAAGGAATCGAACTCGTCGAGTAACGTCAGAGGTAAAAAGTCCCTGCCCTACTTCGGGCAGGGACTTTTTTAGGAGAGGCTATGGAAACCGAGGAAATCATCGAAGCCGCTGAGGACGCACAGACAAAGGAAGAGTTGGCGGAAGCGATTGAGGCGACTGAGGCGAACACCGCCCTGGAAGGGTTCAAGCTCAAGGACGACAAAGGATTCATGCGCAACCGGGTCCTTGCGCTTATCGTCGATCTTATCGTTGTCTCGCTGCTGTGCTGGTTGGCATATCTCCTGTTCAACGTGCCTGATTGGCCTGGGTATCTTCAGATGCAAGAGTCAGTGATCGGTCTTGGTGCCGACGACCCGCTCGTCATCGAGCGCATGAAGTTCTATCAGCAGACCCTGATCACCACGCTCGCGATCGCTGCGAGCTACGAAGCACTCATGCTCATCGCGTTTCGCGCGACGATCGGCAAACTCCTTTTTGGGATGCGCGTGGTCTCAATGAAAGCAGATGAGAGCCGAGGTATTACCAGTCTGCGCTATATCGCGCGCGCGTTCATAAAGGCGCTGTCGATCTATCTGATGGCCTCGATCCCCTTCATTTTCTTCGGTCTGACCGCTTTCGGTAATCAAGAGCGACGTTCCGGCTTCGATATTTTCGCGGGTACCCGGGTGATCGATGTAAGA
>WRDL01000050.1 GCA_009784095.1 Coriobacteriia bacterium
AAGCTGCGGCTCCACTCGTCTCTGGGTTATCTAAGCCCTGTCGAGTATGAGGATATAATGAGAAAAGAAGCCTTCGTGGCTTAGGATACAGGTGTTAACGAAAGTGAGCCAATCCCAATCCCAGTTAAAAAAGGCGATCCGATTTATTTTGTAAAGAGTGGTCAAACAAACCCCTATCATGCAGGAATAATTAGTAAAATTGATTCATCCAAAAAGAAGATTTATTATTCAGCACATACAACAAACAGAAAGAATTATGATATCGAAAACTACTTAACAAAATCAAAACTGAGTAATAAGAAGGTTTATACCGTGCGCATGAAGAATAGCTTTTAGTATGGCAAAGGACTTTCGGAACAAAACAACTTTATTCAACATGACTTTGGTTATTACGGCAGTTCTCATGATTTCATATCAAACCGCACATTGGATAGAGTTTAGATCGAGTTTGCCTAATCTAATACTAGATGCAGAGAACAGTGTTCCATACAACTCAGAGCATGCGCGATGGATATCGGAAGCAAACTACACACGTCTCATGCACATTCAACCTGAATTGGAGGAAGGTATAAGTACCCGCAGAGAGATGCGCCATTACAACCTCGTTGTAATTCCATTTGTGGGTGGCTTTTTTTACTATACTTATAATGCATTCGATGCTATAGAAAAAAATGGTGACAGCATTTATGGATCAGAAGGTGGTCGTGTGACTTTTTGCATTGCTCATCATCCATGTGGGATACGAATCTTCAACGTACAAGAAGGACCGTAAAATACGAAGCTTCTATAATATCAACAACGGTCATTCTTGACCCCCCGGAGGTGCGGACGTTTTCTTGGACTTTTACGCTACCAAACCAAGGTTTTGTCGATACTGCATGGGACTCATCCAATTGAGTGACTCCTTGATCCTGACCTCATTATACCAACGCAGATAGTCACTCAGTTGATCGATAAACTCCTCAACAGTCACTTCGGACCAATCCCTTCCGTAAAAGAACTCATTCTTCACTCGTCCGAACAAGCCTTCGCATGCTGCATTATCAGGTGTACAACCACGTTTTGACATAGACCGAACTAATCCGGCATTGTCCATAATCTGTATCCAGCCTGGCCATCGGTAGTGACTGCCACAGTCTGAGTGCACCGTTGGCTTTTCATCATTTCCTAGAGTAGTGATAGCGGCGCGCAGCATACTGTTGGCAAGCTTTGAGTCTGGTCTGGTACCGATCGACCATGAGACCAATAGACCGTCAAAGCAATCAAGCATCGGAGAGAGGTAGACCTTTCCGGCTGGAATCGCAAACTCCGTGATGTCGGTAAGCCATTTCTCATTAGGGATATCAGCATGAAAGTCACGCTTGATTAGATTGGGTGGTGCGTCACTGACCTCACCCACATACGAATAGAAGCGCTTAGCGTTTCGTTTCATAACCATTAGACCAAGCTTGTTCATGGCAGCGCGCACTACTTTCTCAGAGACAACGATACCTTCAAGACGAAGCAGAGCATGGATGCGTCGGTATCCATAGCGCTGACAGTTACTATGAAATAGCTCGTATATCCGCTGCTTTAGATCGCCGTATTTGTCAGCAGATTCAAGTGCCGTAACTTGGTAGAAGTAACTGCTTTTGGCCAGCTCAAGGCTGCTAAGAAGGGCTGTGAGTGTGTATTTGTGTCTGAGGGCACCGATCAAGATAGTCTTCTCGCGATTTGACAAGTCAGCTGGATCGGCGCCCGGATCTTTTTTTATTAGGTCTACCGTTCTCTCCAAAATATCTCGCTCCATCTGCAAACGGTCTATTTGCTCCTGAAGCGTCATTGCTTCATCTTTGAGTTTATTGATCTCACCATCATCGATACCTCTATCTTGTTGGTTTGCTTTTGCTTTTTCTTCCATCACCCCTCGTCTCTCTTCTCCAAGCATATGTGTCTTCCATTTGTAAAGGGTTTGACGGCTCACCCCTGACTTCTCAGCAATAACAGATGCACTCTCATCGCGTCGGTGGCACAGATTAATCACCGCATCGGTTTTCTGTCCAAAGTCAAACGATGTATCGTTTGCCACTTTCGTGTGCAAGATGCGCTGTCCGGGAGCGAGCTCATCGATCCACTTTATCAGTGATTCTTTGTGAGGATAGCCCGGAGACTTTATTGTTTGTGCATAGCACTTGCCATTTCGCAGATAGTGGTCCACTGCTCTGTGTTTTTGCAGTTCAGTGTATTTTGATTTTCTACTATCCCCAAAAATGATGGTGCCACTCTGCCGTTCTTCAAGATAATCCTCATACCATGAGCGCAATGATACCGGTGATTGGGGATACCCAAGCTGTCTGATCACATGTCGACACCTGTGACCACTTTCAATGTAGAGCTGAACCGCTTCGAGGCGTTGATTTCTTGAGTACACAGACTTCCTCCTGACTTATTTTAGTCCAGGATTTCGTCCGCACCTCCAGGGGGTTATTCTAAACCGGCAGTGACATCATCATTTATAATGTGATGAACAAACATGCGCGAGCGAGCGAGCGCATGAACCGAACTGAGAAGGAGATCAAGGCGATGGCAGAGCAACTCGACACACCCGATAGCGAAGAGATCCCTGCTAAGAAAAAGAACACGACGCTGATTATCGTCGCAGGACTGGTAGGACTCTACGTGATCTTCGGTATTGCCGCGATCTTTCTCCAGGAACCGGCGCCGGACCAACCCCGTTCGGTCCTAGCTGAAGAATACGGCGCCAAGATCGTTGGCGCGCATAATGAGCTGATGAGTGTCGATCTTGAAAGCGCGCTGCAGCCGGGAGAAAAACTCGGTTCTGTCAAAAAATCCTATGCTTCGAACGAACTCAATAAACGGATCAAGACCATGCGGACCAACGCGGACCTCCTTCTTCAACTGAGCGGAAGTGAGAGTGAAGGCGGTGGTACCGACGGTGAAAAGGATGCTTTGCCGGAAGAAGTCGAGGTATTTGCTACCTATATCCTCAACGTTTGGGTACCCTTCTGGGAGTCGATCGACGCTCAGATCAGTGAGGTATCAACGACCGACGAAGCGCTTGCGCTCTGGGCACAACTCAAAGACGATATCGATACCGGTCAGCAGGGAGCCGATATGGAGCAGGCTTTTCGAAGCTTTGCGCGCACCGGCACAGAGCTGGGTTGGGATAAGGAATCCTATACGGCACGAATCAGATAGGGCACCATCAGACTGACGTGTGCTGATCGATCACGAAGCTGCTTCACATTAGATACTAGAAGGGAGCCCCGTTTATGAGGCTCCCTTTGCTTTCGCTTTGCTTTAACGTTCAAAGAGCTTTTAGAACACAGGAACGACTACTCCGTCATAGGATTCATTAATGAAGGTACGGACACTGTCCGACTTCAAAGCGCTGATAAGCTTTTGAATCCCTGCATCATTCTCGTTACCCGCTTTGACGACAAGTACGTTCGCATACATATCCGCAGCCTCGGAATCGGCACTCTCCGATGCGAGGGCCAACGCCGAATCGATCCCTGCGGAAAGAGCGAAGTTACCGTTGATCACCGCAAAATCGGCATCATCGAGCAGACGCGGAAGCGCGGCTGCTTCAGCCTCGACGAACTTGATATTGTGGGCATTGTCCACAATGTCTGCCGGAGTTGCCGCAATACCGACACCCTCTTTGAGCGAGATAAGTCCCTCAGCCTCAAGAAGCAGTAAGGCACGTGCCTCATTGGTCGTATCGTTGGGGATCGCAATGGTCGCTCCATCAGCGATGCTCTTCAGATCGTCACTTTGACCGGCATAGATGGTCAGTGGCTCAAAATGAATGGGGAGCACCGAGACCAGATCCGTCCCGTTCTCGGAGTTGAAATCATCCAGATAAGGCACATGCTGGAAGAAGTTCGCGTCGAGCTCTCCACTGTCAAGTGCGGTATTGGGCGTGACATAATCAGAGAACTCGATGATCTCAAGATCGATACCCTGTGCCTTGAGGTCTTCTTTGACCTGCTCGAGGATCTCGGCATGCGGTGATGCGGTCGCACCTACCCGCAGGGTCGTGACCTCGCTACTATCATCTGTCGTGGTGTCATCAGTGGTGGTGTCATCGCCACCGCATCCGACCAGCGCGAACGCAAGTACCAATGCCAATGCCACCAACAACCATTTCCTGTACTTCATATCCCTCTCTCCTTTTCTTATCCAACCTGTCATAAGTCTATCGTATCCCACAGATTTTCCTATTGTGCATTTTTATGAGCTCAGACCTTCTAGCGTTTGTCGATCCTTCGCACAGCGATATTACCCAGCGTCTGTATGACCTGGATGAGGAAGATCATGATGATGATGGTCGCTACCATCACATCGGTCTGATATCTATGATAGCCATAGCGCACCGCGATATCGCCCAGGCCACCAGCTCCGACCACACCGGCGATCGCGGTATAGCTAAAGATAGTGATCACGGTGATAGGGATACTGCGCGCGATAGAAGGCAAGGCCTCGCTGAGCAACACTTTCCAAATGATCTGGAACGTTGAGGCACCGTAGCTTTGCGCCGCCTCGATGACCCCGCTTGGAACCTCTTGCAACGAGTTCTCGATGAGACGGGCGACGAACGGTGTCGAGGCGATGACCAACGGGGTGATCGCACCGGCAACACCGAGAGAGGTACCCATGATGAGCCGTGAGAGGGGGATGAGCGCGACCATCAAAATGATAAAGGGGATCGAACGTCCGATATTGACGATCCAACCCAGCACCGAATAGAGCGTTCGATTGGGCTTGAGCGAGTTAGGCGCACTCATCATAAGAAGGATACCAAGTGGCGTGCCTAACAGATAGGCTAAGGCTGAAGAGACAAATGTCATAATCAACGTCGCGATCGTGCCTTGTATCAGGAGGGATCCGTACCGGGCGATGAAGTCGCTGAAAAAACTCATTGAATCAGCCACGGATGATCACCTCCCCGATCAGTTCGCTCGTTACGGCATTTTGGGGGTCGTCGAAGATCTCTTCGGTCGTTCCCAGTTCGATGACGCGCCCCTGATCGAGGACCGCGACCTTGTTGCAGATCTTTCGGACCACCGACATCGAGTGGGTAATGACAACGATGGTGACACCCAGATCACGGTTGATCTGACGTAATAGATCCAATATCGAGTTCGTCGTCAAGGTATCGAGCGCCGAAGTTGCTTCATCGCAAAGGATGATCTTGGGATCGTTGGCAAGAGCGCGCGCAATGGAGACGCGCTGCTGCTGTCCCCCGGAAAGCTGTGATGGGTAGCTGTTGGCCTTTTCGACCAGTCCCACCACTTCGAGCAGTTCATAGGCGCGCGCGCGACAGTGTTGTCGTGAATCGCCACGGATCTCCAGGGGAAACATGACATTTTGCAGTACCGTTCTCTGCGAGAAAAGAGAGAAATCCTGAAATATCATACCGATCGAGGATCTCAGATCGAGCAGATCCCTGCCGGTGAAGTTCGTGATATCGACGTCATCGATGCGAATGGTACCCGCCGAGGGTCTCTCGAGCAGATTGATGCAACGCGCCAGCGTACTCTTTCCCGCACCGCTTATGCCGATAATTCCGAAAATATCGCCATCCTCGATCGTCAAGGTGACATCGATAAGCGCGTCGTGGCTCGTATTCGCCGCGTCGAACGTTTTTGTTATATCGATCAGTTCAATCATGCCGTGATGATCCTCATCGGTATTCCGTTGCTTTCGAACACATAACTTGACTATTGTACGATAAAGCACCGCACGCGACCGAAAACGAGGGGTCAGCTTTGACCCCTCGTCGTGTTTCCAATTGCTTGTGACGCGTGTTAATGAATATCTTTCTTTCTATATATAGCCACGCTTGCACAACTAAATCCCGTAACGATCAGCGATGCGACACTTGCGAAACTGGTGAAATCACCGCTCGGCGGTCTTTCGGTTCCTTATGGTTGCTCTATGCTGACAGGAGCATACCGCTGCTTACGACCGATCGGGTTTTTTCATCCACCAAGCGAGCGCGCCGCCTACTGCTGCTCCCGCAAGAGCCAGTAAGATGAGCCAGGGGACTATAGAGGTGCGGTCTCCTGCAGTAGGTATATTGCCCTGATCCTGACCACCGTCCGGACCCGGTCCCGGGCTTGGTCCCGGTCCGGGGCTTGGGCCTGGTCCTGGTCCTGGTCCTGGACCGGGGCCTGGATCGATCTTTGCAAAGGTATTGGTCACCGTGACGCTATATGCGTGCTGATCGGGAAGCAGAACAGGATCGCTTATCGAGACGGTCCACGTATATCCGTTCAGCGAGGGTGAGGATATCTCGGTAACGTGATACTCTCCCTCCGCAATATTGATGACCTCCACGTATTTGTTCTCGCTGACCAAAAGTATTGGGGTCATGGTAATACCGTCATAGGTATAGGTACCATCTGGATTCAGTACGGCACCGACTGCTTCGACCAGTGATGGATTACCACTCGCATCCCACTGGACCTCCCAGAGAACTCCGTTCGCATCTACTTCGCCGATATAGCGATACTCGCGATAGGTTGCCGTCTCTTCTATGAATTCGAACATGATCTTGTTCGGTGTCGGGTTGGGATTCGCGACCGTATTACCGGTCACCGTCAGTTGGAACTGCGTGTTCGCGGTGACGATCCCTGTGGCGTTTACCAGCACTTTGTCGATGATCAAGCGATGGAAGTCGGCTTCGTTCTCCGAGAAGGTATTGACGACGGTGATGGCTGCTTCAAGGTTTTGCAGCGTGATCGTAAAGAATCCATCCGTGCCATATCCGTATTCCTCGTAATGGGTCGAGTATGAGCCGAGGGTCGCGTTGTGTATCTCTACGACCTGGTAGGTGCTCTGGGGCATATCGATGAGAAGCGTTTCGACATCCTGGCTGATGAGCACTTGATCGACGACCGTTCCCGATATGGTACCGGGGTCGATAAGCACCCCATCTTGGTCGACGAGATCGCCTGAGGACGCATCGTACTCACCGACATAGCGATAGGTACGCAGTGCCGAGGTCTGGCTTTCCAGCACAAAGGCGGCCACGCGGTCCGTCTCCGTGTTGATCACTTCGACCGCGAACTCGGTATGACCGGTGACATCCCAGCCCTCATAGTTCCCGTCGAGCAGCTTGGTCAGGGCCAATGAGCCGTGTATCGCACGCGCATCGAAGGTGTTGGTGATCGAGACGTAGAGCTCGCTTTTGTCGGCGATATAGACCGGTCCTTGTATATCTTGGGTCATGCCGTTCATGGTCTCCTCATGAACCGTGTAATTACCCGGGGTGATAAGGAGCAGTTTTGCCGGTACGTTCGCGCTGATATAGACGCTCGGCGTCAACTCGGGATGATCAGCCAAGGTGCCGGATGCGACGAAATCATAACCGGTCGTCATATCCCATTCAAGGAGGTAGACGACGTCAGCTGACTTGTCATACTCACCCCTGAAGTAGTAATAGCTCAGCGAGGGGTCACCGATACTGTCGTCGAGCTCGAAAAGAAGCGTGCGAGCGGTCGCGTTATCGGTGATCCATACCTCGAAGGGAGTACCGTTGGTGATACCGAGAAGCTCGGCGTCCCCTCTCAGTCTCTTCTCAACGATGAGCTCTCCGCCCTCTTTTGACGGATAGGTGTTGACCACGCGCACCGATGATCCCGTCGTATGATCGATAACGATCGGCTGACTGAAGCCATAGTCGGCGGTAATGTCGGTCCCACCGACAGAGAAGTCGATCGTCTGACCCTGTGCATCGAGTTCCTGAAGAATGTAATGACGTGGTGGCGCAAGCTCGTCCTCGATCCATAGACCGGACAGTACCACCGCGACCTCGGGTCGTACCTCGATCTGACCGACGAGACTCTCCAGGTCCCCTTCATATCCGAACTCATCGGGATCGTGGTCCCAATGTCGCGTTCCGTCGGGATCTATGTGGCCCAGATGAACGTAGGTACCATCAGAGATCTGATCCGATGAGAACAGAAGATAGGAACCGGCGGGAAGAGCTGAATCGTAGAGGCGGAAGAAGAAGACGCTGTCCTCATCGATGCCCCAGTCTTCCGGGCTTCCTTCTATGCTTTTGATGATCGCAAGATTGCCATCACCACTGTTGTAGAGATTGGTGATATAGGCATTGAGCACTCCATGGGGGACTACCCATCCCAGGCGTCCTTCCTCCCCATCCAGGACTTTGACGATCTCCCAAAACCACATCGGCGTGGTCGAGCTGGGGAAATCTCCCGTCGGCTCGATCTGGGTCCCATCCGAGTAGACCTCTTGGATGTCGTAGGGACCCGGCCAGATATTTGAGAGCTCGATCGTCTCAAGGTTCTTGACGCCGAAGATGAATCTCGGCGTATAAGGATTGCTGGGATTGGATGCTCCTCCGGCACCGTCATAGAGAGATTGCCAGTAGGTGTCACTCCACTGCCAACTACCGGGATCGGTCCAATCCGCTCCGCCGTTTCCTACACAGTAGTAGCTTCCATCGATGTAACCGTAAGGATCGTCGGGCGCGACCGGATCGGGTCTGAACATGAGATAGGTGGAATTCACCTCATCCCAGACCATGTAATAGAAGGGATCGTCGTCGGTGATCCCCCAATCCTTGGGAAAACCACTCAATAACTTGGTGATGGTGATAGAGCCGACGGGAGGATCAGGATACTCGTTGACCACCGTGATCTCCTGATCGTTGCCGGCACTTGGTATCAGGACCGGCTCTTGGTCACTCGCAGGATCGCCGTCGACGATGTAGGTCACATTCAGGCGTGGCTCATCGGGATCCCCGCTGTCCCATTCCTCGAAAACATGGTATCTCTTCTGGGTACCGTCGAGCGCGATCGTCGGGAGGCCGATGAGCGTTGCATGTTGCTCGTAGCTGAAGTGTACCGGGCTTCCCTCCGGGGACAGGCCTGCGTATTCGAAGTTGCCGCCTCCCAGATCATGGAAAAGCACGAAGTCGCCTGTCTCCACGTCCTGAACGCGGGCGAAAAAGAAGGTATCCGTATCGACTCCCCAGCGAATATGATAGTCCTCATTGTAAAATGCCTTTGCGATCTCCAGATCGAACACATGGGTCCCCGGCCACAGATCGTCTTCAAGAAGATGGATACCGCCGCGAACATTGAGGGGGACGTTGATGATATCTCCCTCCCACCGAAAATAATTCGTCTGATAGGCACGCCCGGCACTGTCGCGTGGCTGATCGGGGAATTGGCGCTTGAAAGGAGCCGAGCTGACCACTTCACGACCGGCGCCAAGACTGTCCGAGCCTCCGGGATTGGGGAAGATGACCTCATAGACCACGTCCATTCCCGGACCCTGAAGGTCTTTCACCGTGAAGAGATAGGTCTTGGGAGGAGTGATGCCCGACCATTTCAGGTGCCAGCTATAAGGCGCACCGGTATTCTTGTTGTTGACGCGAGCTGCCTGATTGAGCGTACCCGCGCTTTGGGGTAGATAGTTCCAGTGTGCGCTCGTATTGATCGAGCCGTCGGGATTATAGGCATTCTCATTTTGGAACTTGCCGTTCACATTCGAAGGGAAGAAAAGTGTAAGGTCGAGTACACTGTCGATGATCGCGCCATTATTAAGACCGTTTCCACCGTTCCAGCTCATCGCCAACGTGAATGAATCGAAGGTCGTCTCCGATGTGGTGTAGTAATACGGATTGCCGACGACCGGGTCGAACTTTGCGTCTGCAGTTCCGGTCA
>WRDL01000051.1 GCA_009784095.1 Coriobacteriia bacterium
GACCGAAGTCGCCGCGATGCTCAAAGCGGCGTCCGCGCTCGATTTCAAGCGGGTCATCGCGCTCTTCCAGCCCCATCGCTATTCACGTACGCGTGCACTCGAGCGCGAGTTCGCCACGTCGTTCGATGGTGCATTCAAGGTGGTACTGCTCGACGTCTACAGTGCTGGTGAGACCCCTATTCCCGGAGTGAGCGGCAGAACGATCTGTGACGCGATACTCGATCACGATTCACGTGCGCAGGTGACCTATCTGCCGCATCGCAAGGACATCGTGCGCTACCTCGTGTCGCAGGCGCGTGAAGGCGATCTGATAATGACGATCGGCGCGGGCGATGTGACCGCGATCGGACCCGAGTTGGTCAGCGCATTGACCGAAGCAGCCGCAGAGCACTCCGCCGCGAGCTGATCGCAGAGCAGATCTCCATGACTTCCTCCCACGAATCTGACATCCAGGCGCTCGGTTCATCCCTGAGCGCGATACCGGGTGTCACCGTGTCATATGGGGTGCCTCTTCGTGACTACACCACCCTACGGATCGGCGGTAAAGCCGCACTATGGCTCGAAGTGGAGACTCCTTTGCGTGATGTTGGTGCACCACCCGATTTCAGTAACATCGAGAAAGCGGTCGCGCTCTGTAAGTCACATAGGATGCCGCTGTTCGTTATGGGATCGGGAAGCAATATCCTTGCGCCTGACAGTGGATACACCGGGGTGATCATCAAGCTCGCGCGCGTCTCGGCACATTGCGAGTTCACCAATGATCAGGTGAGTGCCGACGCAAGCTATCTGCTGGGTCCTTTGGTTAGAGACGCGGCACAGCGCGGATGGAGCGATCTGGAATTCCTCGCCGGTATACCGGGCACGGTCGGCGGGGCGCTCGCGATGAATGCAGGGACCGCACATACCTGGATCGATTCGGTCGTGCGAGATGTCATCGTCCTTGAATACGGCGATGCGCCTCGTGTCGTGACGCGCAGCGTCGACGATATCGAGTGGGGTTATCGCTTCTCCTCACTGCGCGACAATGCGCTCATCCTGGCTGCGACGTTCGCACTTCGCGCTAAAGATGAGCCCGATGAGGTCCTCGCGCGTATCGCGCAACAGAACAAAAAGCGTAAGAGAACGCAGCCGCTGGCATTTCCCAACGCAGGAAGTGTGTTCAGGAATCCTGATGGAGATAGTGCTGGGCGGTTGATCGAAGCGGTAGGATTGAAAGGCATGAAGGTCGGCGGCGCCCAGATCTCTGAGGTGCACGCGAACTTCATAATCAATTGCGGGAACGCATCGACCGATGACGTATTGGCCTTGATCGAAGAATCACAACAGCGGGTATTTGAGGAATATGGCATTAGATTACAAAAAGAAATCAGAGTACTGGGATCAGAAGCGTAAGGAGGAGATCAAACCGCGTAGGCGCTCCGAGCGCAAGCGTGTTGAGGTCTCGACTTCGGTTCCCAAGAAAGTGCTTTCTGCCGATGAAGGGGAGAAGGTGGTCCTTCGCGCCAAGACCAAATACCCCGAGATGACGCACAAGCCCGAGCGTCAGCGTATCCAGATCAAAAAGAGGGAATCTCGTCCGGTAGCGGCAAAACGTCGAGAGGGATTCGAGATCGTTCCAGATGCTCCTCCGGTCGAGCATGACGTCGATCCCGTCCGTGCCAAGGAGCGGCGTAAAGTCTCGCAAAAACGTATCGAACGACAACGACGGATACAGCGATCCAACATCCGAACTGTCTTTCTTATCCTGATCGGCGGTATCATCCTCGCCGCGTTGGTCGGGAGCCTTCTGGCATTTTTACGTTCGTCCTTCTTCGCGATCACCGA
Organism: Coriobacteriia bacterium; assembly: GCA_009784095.1. Lineage (GTDB taxonomy): Bacteria > Actinomycetota > Coriobacteriia > WRKU01 > WRKU01 > WRDL01. Next base: position 1,825 of record WRDL01000051.1, read on the forward strand.
GTACTCCGTCAAAGGCACGAACTACCTGACCGCCTCCAATGTGCTGTCCTATCTAAAGACCGACCAGCGGACCTCGCTTCTTACGCTCGACGCGAGCGTGGTCGAAGAGTCGCTGCTCGTCAATCCCTGGATCAAGAAGGCGACGATCAGCAAGAGGATCCCCTCATCGCTGGAGATCACCATCGAAGAGCGTGTGCCGATCGGTATCGTGTCGATGGTCAATGAAGAGCGCTGGGTCATAGCCGATGATGGCACCTGGCTCGGCAAAGTCATTGAGGACGGGGAGGAGTTGTGGGCGATCGATCCTGACGCGGTGCATCCACGTATCGCGCTCGAGCCCGACTCGCTCATCATCATAGAGGACATCTCACCGACACCCAATACACTTGGAACGCTCGCGACCTCCGATGAAGTGCTCAATGCGATCGAGGTACTGCGCGGAATCGACGCCTCGTTGTTCGAGCAGGTGCAATCCATGAGCGCTCCCGAGATACCGCTGACGAAGATCATCACCAATGAACATGTCGAGATCCTGGTCGGCGGCGCCAAGGACGCATACGAGAAGTCAAAGATCGCCCTCGCCCTGCTCAAAGAACACGAAGGAAAGGTGACGCTGATCGATGTGCGCAGCGTCGACAAACCGACGTGGCGCGGACTCGATACGTCCGTCGAGGAGTAGAGCCTCAGATCCATTCGAATAAGGTCGCTTGACCTGCGTTCCCCCACTTCGGAGGTGCCCTCACGCCGGACCGCCATGATTATGGCTCCCTGTGACCAAACTGTAATATTGTATTCGATTCACTTTATACTGCTTGAACTGGTATTTTAATAAACCTTCAACTAATCCTTTAGAGATAAAAGTAAAAGATTGCTTACAGCGCTTGTATCAATGCGAGTATAGAGTGTCATGAATTTGCGTTTAAGTGTGACTTGAACGTTGTGCGAAAGACCCTATATCGAGTTCAAGCTATAGTAGAAGGATGAGGAGAGGGATATGTTGGAGACCGGTGCAAATTACCTCGCAGTGATCAAGGTCATCGGTGTTGGCGGTGGTGGGACCAATGCGATCAACCGAATGATCGAGGCAGGTGTCAAGGGCGTTGAGTTCATCGCGGTCAATACCGATGCGCAGGCACTGCTCATGAGTGATGCCGACTACAAGGTCCACATCGGTGTGAACCTTACCAAAGGTCTGGGCGCGGGAGCCAATCCCGTGGTCGGAGCTGAGGCGGCTGAAGAGAATCGCGACGAACTTCGTGAGGCACTCCAAGGTGCCGATATGGTATTCATCGCCGCGGGTGAGGGCGGAGGCACCGGTACCGGTGCTGCTCCGGTCATCGCGCGCATCGCAAAAGAGGAGATCGGTGCGCTGACAGTAGGTATCGTGACGCGGCCCTTCTCATTCGAGGGACGCAAACGTGCGCAGCAGGCCGAGGACGGTATCAAGGAATTGAGGGAAGCGGTCGATACGCTCATCATCATTCCCAATGACCGTCTCCTGCAGATCGCAGAGAAGAAGACCTCGATGCTTGACGCGTTCCGCTATGCCGATGACGTTCTGCGACAAGGTACCCAAGGTATCACCGACCTTATCACTATTCCGGGTCTGATCAACCTCGACTTCGCCGACGTCCGCACGATCATGGAAGACGCCGGATCCGCCCTGATGGGTATCGGGGTCTCGGCCGGCGACGACCGCGCGATGGAAGCCGCGACCGCGGCGATCTCGAGCCCACTGCTCGAGTCATCGATCCAAGGTGCCAACGGCATCCTGCTCTCGATCGCCGGAGGAAGCGATCTGGGTATCCTCGAGGCCAACCAGGCTGCCGAGATCGTCGCGAACTCCGCATCTCCTGATGCCAACATCATATTCGGTACGGTCATCGATGACGCACTCGGCGATGCCGTGCGCGTAACGGTGGTCGCCACCGGGTTTTCCGGGACCAAGCCGGGCGCCAACGGACGCATGGGCTCGACCGGTCTGGGTGGGGACACCGTCGGGTTCACTCCGCTGACCCTTGGCGGAGAAGCCGAAGAGAGCGATGGACTCGAGTTGCCGGACTTTCTCAAGACCCGCTAAGACGACCGCGGCAGTGATCTGAGGTGCGCGAAGTGAAGCCCACCTTGACGAAAGTAACAACGGACGGCGTGACATTCTTTACTGATGTCGCGCTGTTTGCGTCAACGGGGATCCGCGTTGCATTCTCGGCGCGTCACGGAGGTATCAGCCCTCGACCTTACGCCACTTTGAATCTGGGAAACCATGTCGCCGACGACCTCGGCAATGTGGCGATCAACCGTCAACGGCTTTGCTCGGCGCTCGCGCTCAGCGACGTGGCGCGTGGACGCCTCAACTCGGCGCAACAGGTACACGGGGTCCACGTCGAGCATGCGCTCGATCAGGTACACGAATTCCCCGATACCGACGCACTGGTCACCGATCGGACGGACATCCCTTTACTGCTCTGCTTTGCAGATTGCGTACCGATCATCGTGGTCGATCCCGCAACACCCGCGATCGGTGTGATCCATTCGGGATGGCGCGGGACGCTCGATAGGATAGCTTGCCATGCGGTCAAGGAACTGCAGGAAGCCTATCACAGTGAGCCGGGAGATCTGATCGCCTATATCGGTCCGTACATCGGTTTACATAATTTTACAATTGGAAACGACATCGGTTTACAATTCGCGGCTATTTTCGATACCATTAATCCGAGGAACATCATCACCACGACGGAGGAATCCGTCAACCTCGATCTTGGAACAGTAATAGAAGAAACACTGGTTGAGACGGGAGTGCGTGCGTGCAATATCCACAACATGCATATCGACACAGTGCGCCACGTCGACGACTTCTTTTCCTATCGAGCCGAGGATCAAGTCACGGGACGGTTTGGCGCGCTGGGCTGTATCTGCTCCTAGCGACCGCACTCATCATCTCACTCATAGGACTGACCGGATGTCGCGGTAATGCGCACACCGAGACGGTCACCGTCGCCGGCTCGACCACGATCCTGCCGATCGCCGAAGTCGCCGCAGAGAGTTTCATGAGTCAGAACGAAGGCATATCGGTCCTGGTCTCGGGCATGGGCTCGAGCGCCGGCATCGAAGCAGCTGTCTCGGGGACCGCTGAGATCGGTACTTCCTCGCGCGAGCTTCACGACGGTGAGGGTGAGGATCTGGTCGACATCCCGATCGCTTACGACGGGATCGCAGCGATCGTTAATCCCCACAATCCTGTCGATGAGATCACGACCGAGCAACTTCGCGCGATCTATTCCGGAAAGGTCACCAATTGGAGCGAGATCGGGGGAGAGGATCTTCCCATCGACATCATCAATCGCGATGAATCGAGTGGAACGCGAGACGCGTTCGCCTCTAATATCATGGATGGCGAGCGCTTCGATGTGGGCGCGGTCATCTTACCGGGTACCGGTCAGGTACGCGAGGTGGTCGCGAGAAGTCGCGGAGCCATAGGTTATATCTCGGTCGGGTTCGTCGATCCGAGGTTTGGGACCGATCCGGTCAAGGCGTTGGTGCTCGATGGCGTCGCGCCGACTGATGATAACGTGGCCAACGGGTCCTATCCCATCTCGCGCGTACTGCATTTCTTTACCAACGGTGAACCTGAAGGTGCCACATTACAATACATCAAATATGTACTCTCGCCTGAAGTGCAACAAGGTGCGGTCATCGAAGCCGGTTATCTGCCGGTCACGACCCTGGGAGGTCAAGACTGATGAGCGACGAGACCAACAGAGATCTGAGCGCGTATCCGATCGAGGAGCCGCTGAGCGAGGAATTCGTCGAACTCGAGGAATTTCGCCACGAGGAAGGTGAGCTCGTCGATTATCAGTCAGACAGCGACGATCTTGGAACGCTCGACGAAGCGGTCGAAGAAGACGGAGGGCGTAACAGCTTCGTCGATGTACTGATCGGCAACGTCGACGCCGATGCCCCGGTCGGGATCGACGACCAGTTCGTTCTCGGAGAAGAGATGCCGACCGGTAAACTGCAACTGGTCACACGCCAGACACAGATCAAAGAATTCACCTTGATGTCGATATTCTTCGCGTGCGCGATCGTGGCGGTCCTTGGCGTCACGCTCATCTTCGCGTTCGTTGCCTATAAAGCATTCCCGATCTTTACCGAGGTCGGTATCGGCAATTTCCTGACCGGAACCGAGTGGTCGGGTACCGAAGGGCTCTTCGGTATCGTTCCCTTCATCGTCGGATCGTTCGTCGTTACTATCGGAGCGTTGGTCATCGGCGCGCCATTGGCGGTCATGACCGCGGTGTTCATGTCCGAACTTGCCTCTCCGAAGATCCGCTCATTTGTCCGACCTGCCGTCGAGCTTCTCGCTGGCATCCCTTCGGTCGTCTACGGATTCTTCGGGGTCGTCGTAGTCGCGCCATTCATTGCGCGATTGTTCGGCGGGGTCGGGTTCGGACCGCTGACGGCGTGGATCATCTTGGCGATCATGATCGTACCAACGATCGCGACGCTGACCGAGGACGCACTCGGTGCGATACCGATGGGGATCCGAGAAGCGTCATTCGCGATGGGTGCCAACCAATGGCAGACGATCTACAAGGTCGTGCTCCCCGCTGCGAAACTCGGCATCATCGATGCGATCATCCTTGGTATGGGACGCGCGATCGGTGAAACGATGGCGGTGCTCATGGTCGTCGGCAACGCACCGCAGCTGTTCGCCGGCATCACCGCGCCGATTTCTACGTTGACCTCACAGATCGTACTCGACATGGGCTATGCCACCGGGACGCAGCGCACCGCGCTGTTCGGTATGGCGGCGATCCTGTTCCTCATATCGATGTCGCTGGTACTGTTCGTGAGATTGCTATCGCGATTCGGACAGGAGATGTCCGGATGAGCCTAAAACGAGACCAAATGGTCAACAACTTCGCGCTGAGCCTTTTCTGGATCGCTGCCGGTATCACGGTCGCGGCATTGTTCACCATCATCATCTATGTCGTCGTACGCGGGATCGGTGTGATCACCCCGACGTTCGTCTTCACCTGGCCCCATGGGGTCAACGCCGAAGGCGGCATCTTTCCCACGATCATCTCATCGATCTATGTGACCGGGCTTGCGATGCTGATCGCAACTCCGATCGCGGTACTTGCTGCGGTCTATCTGGCAGAATACGCCAAGCAAGGTATTGCGGTAAAGATCATCCGATTCGCCGCCGACTCGCTTGCCAGCGTGCCCTCCATCGTCATGGGACTGTTCGGCTTCGCTTTCTTTATCGAGGCGTTCGGACTACCCCTCTCAATGCTCTCAGCGGCACTCGCGCTCTCACTGTTGATGCTTCCCATCATCATGAGAACGACCGAAGAGGCGATCCGCGGAGTCGCACGCTACATCCGATGGGGATCCTACGGTATGGGAGCGACCAAATGGCAGACCGTCTCCCGTGTCGTGATACCGGCAGCGATGCCGCGTATCATAACCGGTCTCATCCTCGCGATGGGGCGTGCCATCGGAGAGACGGCGGTCGTGTTCTACACGATGGGTCAGGCGATCAACCTTCCCGCCATCCCGACCGATTCGGGTCGTGCGATGCCGATCCACCTGTACCTGCTCGCCGTTGAAGGCATCAACATGCCCGCAGCGTATGGCACCGCCTTCTTGTTGATGGCGCTCATCTTCATTTTCAATCTCATCGCACGGTTGATCGCAAGACGCTACAAGAAACTACAAGAGTAGTTCGGTATACAGGAGGAAGTAGATGGTTGTGCTCTCTGGAGATGTAGAAAAACTCGGACCGACCTCATACAGCGAACCGTTGGTGGAAAACCCCGCTGATGCGACGTTTTACGTACGCCATCTTAACTTCTGGTATGGCGATTTCAATGCGCTCACTGACGTCTCGCTCGATGTGAGAAAGCACGCGATCACCGCGTTCATCGGACCGAGCGGATGCGGTAAGTCCACGTTCCTGCGCTGTCTGAACCGCATGAACGACTTGATTGCGGGGACCAAGGTGGAAGGTACGCTCCTATTCGACCAGGCCGACATCTACGGGAGTGGCGTGGATCCGGTCGATCTGCGCCGTCGGGTGGGCATGATCTTTCAGCAGCCCAACCCCTTCCCGCAGTCGATCTATGACAACGTTGCGTACGGTCCGCGCCTCCAAGGTATCCGCAACAAGAATGAGTTGGACGCCATCGTGGAGAAGTCGCTCGACAAAGCGAATCTTTGGAAAGAAGTAAAAGGCATTTTGAACAAGAACGGCCTGGCGCTCTCCGGCGGGCAGCAACAGCGCCTGTGCATTGCCCGCGTGCTCGCAGTCCAGCCCGAGGTCATCTTGATGGACGAGCCCTGTAGCGCGATCGATCCGACCTCAGTACAAAAGATCGAGGATCTGATGCATGAGATCAAGGACCAGGTCACGATCATCATCGTCACGCATAACATGCAGCAGGCGGCCCGCGTCAGCGACTACACTTCGTTCTTCCTCCAAGAGATAGCAGGCGAGCCGGCGATCCTTGTCGAGAGCGGTCCGACGAGCGAGATATTCACCAACCCGATCGATCAAAGGACCGAGGATTATATCACCGGTCGCTTCGGCTAGGCGCGATCGGAAACGTTTGTAAGGTTTTGTAAGACAAGCACGAACGGATGAGAGAGATCCGTATAATTGCAATAAGGGAAGGCGCGACACAAAGGAGCTAGACGATGCGTGAGATGTTTAGGCAGGACCTACATGATGTATATGACGAGACCGTTGAGGTCTTCGAGGATGTTGCACGGATCGTGCGCAAGGCGGTCCCCTCGTTGGTGCAAGGCGATGAGGAACTCGCCCAAGAGATCATCGATGGGGATGAGGAGATCAATGAGCGCACGATAACGATCGAGGAGAAGATCCTCCAGATCACCGCGACCCAGTCCCCGGTCGCACGCGATGTGCGTCTGCTTCAGACCCTTGTCTCGATCATCATGCACATCGAGCGGATCGGCGACATGTCGGTCAGCATCGCCAAGAGCGCGATCAGGACCGCCGACGGTCCCAGCAGACAGTCGATGCTCGACCTGATCCAAGCGCAAGGTAACCTGGTGTATCGCGTCCTCGACACTACCATCGAGGCGATGAAATCCGAGGACCTCGAGCTGGCAGCGAAGCTACCCGAGCTCGATGAGCCGATCGATGAGCTCTACAAGCAGTTCTTCCGCGAGATCACCCGCATCAAGGACAAGAAGGAGCTGAAGTGGGCCTCGAAGATGATGCTTGCTTCGCGCTACCTCGAGCGCATCGCCGATCACTCGGTCGATATCGGCGAAAGGTTGGTCTTTTTGATCACCGGCGAGCGCGCCACTCTTGAGGAGCTTGCCGAGGAGATCCTCTCGGATCACAAACCTGAGCGCTCCGATGGTCATGGCTCGAGCCTCGATGACGACGAAGACGACGAAGAGTAACCTCTCCCAGAAATTCAGTGACGTCCATCAGCGTATCGCTGATGCCTGTGCGCGGAGCGGTCGTGCGATCGATGAGGTCACTTTGGTCGCGGTCTCCAAAACGATAGACTCCGCAACGGTCGAGAAGGCCGCTCATCTTGAAGATGGGCTCGCTTGTCATATCTTTGGTGAGAATCGGGTGCAGGAATTGGTGCGAAAGCTCGAAGTGTGTCCGGACCAGACTTTCCACATGATCGGCACTCTGCAACGCAACAAAGTACGTCAGGTCGTCGGCAAAGTCGCACTGATCCATTCGGTCGACTCGCAACGCTTGCTGGAGGCGATCGATGCACAAGCGCAAAAGCTCGGTATCGTGCAAGATGTCTTGC
>WRDL01000052.1 GCA_009784095.1 Coriobacteriia bacterium
AAAAACACGACCGACGAGGTCATCGGTATGCCGAGCTCGATCAGCGCAGCGGTTGGCTTTACCGTCACGATTCCTGCTGATATTCCCACTCGCGCAGGCTATACGTTCGTCGGCTGGAACTCCGACACAGCTGGTGACGGCGAGTGGTTCGATCCCTCTGGCAGCTATGTGATGGGCGATGAGAATGCGACTCTCTTTGCCATCTGGAAGTTAAATATTGATATAGATGACCCAAACAAGATGCCCGACCAACCCGGGAAGCTGGGAGATACTACCAGTATCATTGGTCTTGTTACGTTGCTCATCGCTTCGGTCACCACAACTGCGATCAGCGTCAAGAGAAACCGCAAGTGCTAGTGCATTTCTGACAATGAGGTGCAGGGGAGTGCGTTATGCAATTCCCTGCGTTTTCGTTTCAAGCAGATTGATGCTCAAATACCTACCAACGCTAGATAGTAAACAGAATCATGTTTGCAAATTATTTACGTTTTTCTATATACTGAGGGTGCATGGGACATGTATTCTCAGAGTTTATCGTCGTTTGTGTTTGCGCAATTTAGGCAATACCCGAGAGATGATGTGCTCTGGAAGAAGAACGGTTCCATTATATTGGGAGATGGTGCCTGCACAATACTTGAATCATAAGCAAATATAGCTATGTAGAATGGGAGCTAGGAGGAGAAATGATGTCACAAATAGGAGCACGCATCCGACTTCTGCTCGTGCTTGCGGTAGTTCTAACAGTCTGTCTTAGTTCTGTGACTATTGCATCCGCTGTGGTCGAGTTTGCCAATCCTCATCCTGCCGAAGGTACAGCTGCGACCAGTCCACTCGATATTCGCATCAAAGCGGCTGATTCGAACGCAGAATTGAAAGTACCTCTCTGTTCACTGATGGTAAAGGATGCAAGTACCGGCTCTACGATTGTGGGGCTTCCGGCGCTCTCGATCGTCGATGGAGTATTAAAGATTGAGGGTGCCGAGCTCACTCCGGGAAACTATGTAGCGCTCGCCAATTCTGTCGATGCGAAGCTGAAGACACGATCGATGCTGTGGTCATTCACGGTGGTCAACGGCGCTCTTGAAGATTCCATCGAGTTCTACAATGGATATCCAACAGGTGCTATCGTGACAAAGAGCCCGGAGGTGGGTATCTCATACGTTGGTGGCACAAGCTTGATAAGCGCTCGAATCAACATCGACTCCAAAGCTTATTCGTATCCCGGTGATCTGATTGTCGCCGACAGCAAGCTCGCAATTCCCGCGGGATTACTGAACCTTGCTCCCGGCGAATATACCGCACAAGCTTCAGTGGTTCTCGATGGATCGGGAGAGCAATTCAGCGACAGTTGGGTCTTTATTGTTCCCGCCGAGTCGTCAGATCTCATCAACTGCTTTGCCAGTGGGTGCCATGAGAGCATTATGGAACGCCATGCGTTCGTTGAATGCGGACCTTGTCACGGGAGCGGCTCGCCCTTCGGCGGTGGCTACTCGTATAAAGACCTGAGTCCACATAGTTATCAGGTGAGTTGCGTCGATGTGGGATGCCACGATGGTGTGACAAGTGTATACAACCAGAGCGCGCTGCTGGCTACGTGCGGCGAGTGCCATGACTCGAGTGTTCACCATGACTACGCTTTACAAGACGAAGCGTGTGTAAGATGCCACGATCAGGGTAGCCCCGATGGAAAGCTTCCCTGCTATGGTGCCTGTCATGCCGAGTTCGATCATCACATCAAGGCTGAAGAGCCACCGGAGAACTGTCTGAAGTGTCACGACCAATATGGTCCCGACGGTACCTTTGTTTGTGGGGATTGCCATGAGAATGCCGATCATCACAGTGACGCAAAAGCACCTGAGCAAAAATGTATCGACTGTCATGAGATCGGGTCGCTCGATGGCGAGCGAGAATGCTCATTGTGCCACGGAGTGTTCGATCATCACATACTCGCCGAGGAGCCGGAGGCGTTCTGTCTGCAATGCCATGATGAATACAGTACGGAGGGGACCATAAGCTGTCAGGACTGCCACGATGTCATCGACCACCACAAGAACGCGATGAGCGCCGAGGAGAAATGCCTCGACTGCCATGATCAAGCCGCACCGGAAGGCACTATCGATTGTGCCGACTGCCACGCGGGATATGATCATCACGTCACCGCGGGAACAACACTAACAGCAAATGTGCCCTGCGTCAGGTGTCATAAGACGCTGGGCAAGCCGGATGCTGAGAATCTCTGCTCGAGGTGCCATCTGTCGAGTGAGACGAGTCGTGATGCCCATCATTCGAAGGCAGAAAACGTAGAGAATGTGTCCGTTTACGATCATAAGAACGGCTGGTGTCTGAGTTGCCATGATTCCTATGGCTACGCTTCACTACAAATTCCTGACTGGAATGGGTATCAGTTTGCCGAGAATGTGGATCCTGATGCCCTCGCTTGTCGTGATTGCCATGTTGATGGTGCTATCGGTTCATCAGCCCATCTCAACGGAGGTATGGGGATAGATGCTGAATGTGCCGACTGCCACACTCCCTACTCTGGACTCGATGCTAGCTGTATTGAATGCCACCTAGAATCCCCGCAGTTCAACGTTTCACAGGTTCACCATAGACGGGCTTATTCCGATGCAGAGGGATGCAATCAAGGGACATGCCACAATGGAATAGGATCTGAGAAAGGTATTGTAGTCTGCGAGTCCTGCCATACACCGCATTAAGAGCATAGACTGTATCGAGCAGTGACTCAATAGCAAGGGACCGTATTAATAGATACGGTTCCTTGTTCTATTGTGGGTGTTATACAACCGAAGGCACCTTATCAAATCAATGGACGAGGAGACGGAAATGTTTGTGGAGCGGATATAATACAAAGTGATGAAAACTCGACTACTCCTGATAGCGTATGCGTTAAGTGGAACGGCAGCTCTTATTTATGAGCTCTCCTGGATGCGCGAGCTTTCAGCGATGTTGGGCGCGACTGCCTATGCGGGTGGCATCATGCTCGGAGCATTTATGACCGGTCTCGGTCTGGGCGCTCTTATCGGAACGATCATCACTGGCAACGTGAAACGACCGCTCATGCTAGCTTCTCGTGTCGAGCTTGCAATAGCGGTATTGTCGATCGTTGCCTTTTTGGGGATCAGGTATCTTCCGGGTTATTACTTCAATTGGATGAGAAGCACCGGTGCCAGCAACCCATCAAGTTTCTTAGCGTTGCAGTTTGCTACGTGTTTCTTGGTCATGGCTCTTCCCACTACGGCGATGGGTATGACCTATCCGTTGATCATGAGAGCGGTCGGCAGAGACAGCAGTATCGGATCTCTGTCAGCGAAGTTGTACGCCGTCAATACCGTGGGAGCTATCATCGGTTCATTAATCGCGACGTTTTCCTTTCTCCCGCTCGTTGGGGTGAAAGGATCATTAGTGATCGCGGCGATCCTCTCAGTGTTGGTGGCGATTTTGCTGCGATCGCTGACCACACCCCGTCTCGATGTACTGGCTTTATTCAAAACCCCTGAGATCCTCGTTGCGGGTATTACCCTGATCATACTGATCGCCATTCCCGCTCGTGCTGATTCGCCCCTCGGACTGGGTCAGGCGTTCTACTACCTTTCTGCGCAAGATTTTGAGCGTGCTGCCGCCGGTCGCACGACGCTATTTGACCAGGAGGGTCTTTACTCTCGGGTCCAGGTGATCAAAGATTCCGATGGGACCCGTCGTCTTTATAACGGTGCGCTCGATGAAGGAACCGATAACGACTTCGATCGCGTCACGACCGCTATGATCGCTGCGGTGCCGGCTTTTAGTGTTGAAAATACTGGAGAGGCGCTTGTTGTGGGCCTGGGGACCGGTTTTACCTCTGAAACCTACTTCGACCTCGGTTTCGAGCAAACAACGACCGTCGAGATCAATCCGCAAGTGCTTCCCGCGTCTTCGTTCTTCCTGGATCAGGATTTCGCTGGTTCTGATCGGTGGACGGTCGTGGTCGATGATGCCCGCGCCTTCATCTTGACATCACCGGATCTCTATGATTGCATCTCGTCTGAACCGAGCTGGCCTTGGTCAAGTGGTGTCGCAGCACTATTCACTGAAGAATTCATGATGGCGGCTAAAACCCGACTTAAACCTGAGGGAGTGTATTGTCAATGGCTTCCAAATTATCTTCTCAGGTCTGAAGATGTCGAGATGATGTATAAAACGATGCGCCAAGTCTACGACCGGGTCGATGTGTGGGCGATCAATTTTTCGAATGTCAAAAATGCGGAGCTTCTTCTTGTTGGGTTCAACGATCGAAATAGTGTAGATCAGGAAATCATTAAAAAGCGTCTCGACGATCTGATTGATACCGGACAGTTCAACAACGAGTTTATCGTTACCGACTGTATCACCCCCTACAGCGAGGTACTTCGACTAGAGGCTGCGCTCGCCGACTCAGCGGTACCGATCAACACCGATGATCACTCAACACTCGAGTATCGTGTGTTTTGGAACTTCGTTAGGCGAGCGCTCGATCCTCTCGCGTGGGAATCGAGTCAACGATGAGACGAAATGTACCATTATTTATCTGTCTCATTGCCGCTGTCACTCTTGCCGGTGTCAGTTCGCTGATCTATGAAGTGCTCTGGATACGCCAGCTCGGTTTTGCGCTTGGCTCGACCGCAGTGGCTACCAGCATTATGCTAACAGCGTTTTTAGGTGGTCTTGCGATCGGCTCGATGATCATGGGAAAGTACGCCGATGCATTGGTCAATCCTTTTTCGTCATTAGTAGTTGTTGAGATCCTTGCTGCCATGACCGGTCTCGCCTCTATTCCGGCACTTGCCTATGCCGGTCGTGCATATGTACTCATTACGACCGCTACCGGTCTCACCGGGTTTTGGGCCATGATCCTCCGTAGTTTGTTTGCGCTCATCATCATGGCCATCCCGGCGATTATGTTCGGTATGACCTTCCCACTTGCTACCGTGATCGGCACACGACTCATTGGTGGTCAGACGGCAGCGGGAACGGTATCGGCTGCGAGCTCTTTCGGTTCAGCGATCGGAGCCCTCGTCTGTGGATTGTGGCTCGAACCCACGATCGGTATATTCGCGAGTGCTCAAGTGGCAGCGATACTAAATCTTTGCGCAGCATTTCTTGTCGCTATAGCAGGCTTTTGTTTCCGTCGCAGAACGGAATCGACGAACTCAAGAATTTTACATGGAAAATGAGTGTATGAATCACGAAGATTCAAGGATGCAAGCCGATTGTGTTGTATTGTGGGCATGATAGAATTATTTCCATGTTCAATGGACACAAAAGGAATGACTATGTCAGCCAACAAGAATAATAGTTCCTCGGCGTTCAGTGACCCGGTTGTTCGGATACTGGCTGCGGTATTTACGTTACTGCTGTTATGGGCGCTACTCACCGTCATAACGCTGTTTGTCACTAGGGGAGTCAGTATCACCAACACTCCTTTGACTATGACAGAAAATGAAGTGGTTCGTGCCCAAAGCCAAGTCGAGCAAAACCCTACCGCAGACAATTATCAGAACCTGATCGTCGCTTTGGTCGGCGCCGACAGACTAAGTGAGGCCGAGCGTGTCCTTGCCCAAGCGCAAGCTGAAGAACTTGATGTGATTCGTGGACAACAGATCCTTTTTTCAGAGGCGTATCTCAACGAGGCGAAAGGGAATTATTCCGAGGCATTACGACTGTATCAAGAGGTCGTAGATCGAACTTTTGAGGCTTTTCAAACTGAGCTTGCTGCGGGTGGCGAGAGGAACTGGGCCATGTCATATGGCATACACCAAAATCATCAGCAAAGCTTGTTGAAACTAGCAGGTTCTGCGATCGAGAACGCGCAGTATGATCAAGCGATCTCGTTCTTGGATAGATATCTGGAGATAAGTCCCACGGATGCGAGTGTTCTGGTCGATCGAGCACAAGCGAAAATGGGTGCCGGTGATTATCAGGGAGCTCTCGATGACTTCGCGACCGCTTCGATATTTTTACCTGATGATCCGGAAGTAATTCAAGGTCTTGAGCAGGCTAAGGAGAAAATCAATGACTGATCAATTCACGACTGATGATACCTCTATAAGTGACGTGGAGTCTCCCTATGATGTTGTTGATTTGTCGACAGAGGAAGAGACAAAACCAAAGAATAAGGCAGCACGCGCCGCGTTGATCGTCGCGATACTCATTCTGCTTCTCATCCTTGTTTTACTGGGTGGTCTCTTGCTCAATCTTGTCAATCCTGCCGGTATTGCCACGTCGGATAGTGCTGGAGTGACTTGGATTCGATCGATATACGGGTTTGGTGATACCCAAGAACAGCAGCACTACCCCAATGATGTCTCAATCATCCCTGGCACGAGTCGCCTGCTTGTTGCAGACGGTCAGAGCATGCGGGTACTGGAATATGGCACAAATGGCGTATTCAACAAGATGCTGACCGGCTCACCGATCATCTATCCGACTTCGGTAGCAGCAAGTCCCGATGGCACCATTTATATCGGGGATGTCACATACGACCGCATCCTCATGTATACCAGTAGCGGTACCTATATCAACGAGATCGTTATTCCAAACCCGCGTTGTATTGCGGTCAATAGCGAATTGCTCGTTGTCGGTGTCGAGGGGGGCTTCGGGGCGTTCACGCCGCAGGGAGTGCCGATCGGATACGTGGGAACCTACGGGACCGGTCAGGACCAGTTCGATCTGGTCGGAGGAATTGCGCTGGACAGTGAGAGTAACATCTATGTGACCGATACCTACAATAACCGTCTGAGCAAATATACAAAAGACGGTGATCTGATTTGGATGGTCGAGACGGGCTTTCCCGGAAACCAAGCAGTTGACGGGTCGCCCACGATGAACGCAGAAGAACTTATAGCGAAGTACCCCGCAAATCTTCAGACCCCGACAGGAGTCACCATCGACGGTGCCGGCCGTGTCGTCGTCGTCGATATGCTCGGTTTCAATTTTGCGGTCTTTAGTCCTGACGATGGAGCGTTCATTGAAAAATACGGAGAATACGGCATCGAAGATGGAAGATTTGCATATCCTTCGACAATCAGTTACAGCGCTGCTGAAGATGTCTTTGCCGTTGGTGAAGCGGCACGAGGACGCGTACAGATCATACGGATCCCGGATTCCGGTGGTAACATCGTCACGCAGCTGAGGAGTGCTCTTTCCGGGCTTCTTCCTGCCTGCTGTTGCCCAATTCTTATCATCTTGCTTCTGCTGGCACTGTGGTGGATTATTACTCATTTCCTACGTAAGCGCACGAGAGAGGACAAGGTCATCGTCGAAGTTGACGTCGATTCATTGGATCAAAATGAGTATATCGATGTCGATGATGAGATAGTCGAGGCGACAGACACCATTGCCGAGCCTGAGGTAGAGATCATTGAATCAACCGAGTAGAGTTCGGCAGCCTTAGCGGCTCAAATAATCCTCGCCGACCGGATAGAGGTCTGCTACTTCGCCGAACAAAGTACGATAGGTCTCTATCGCATCGAGGTCTTGTTGCATGTGTGCCCACCGTAGTTGCTCACCAAGCAGTGGAGGGGTCTTTGGCATTATGGAATCGGCAGTGTCCAGTAGCTGTGCAACTCCCTCGCTTTCAGTGATGCCCCACTCCTCCATATTATCCATCGCGATCTGAGCGAAACGAACGAGATTCGGTCCATATTGGTTAATATAGCCGGGAGCTTCGAAAACCTGCCTGATCAAAAGCTCTTGCTGTGTGGGAGTGTCGACTGTCATCAGTTGCGTCTCGAAGATCATCCGCTCGATGAGCGGATGACCGGGTGTATACCGTTGTGCTTCTCGGAGTACCACATAGTGCTCGTTAGCGCTTGCGACCCGTGACCGTGACATCGAGACCCCGATGAATGTCGAGAGAGCACTCGCGATAAAGCAGACCGCAACAAGTGCCGCTGCGATCCGTAGCAAAGGCGGAAGGTCCCAACAGTCGTTTTGATCGGTGCGCGCGAGCGATCCGATCGCAAATCCAGCACATACTACCCCGAGCAAAGCAGATGCCCAATGCATAGGGTTGACCATGAACGCTCCCAGATAACTACCGGCTGCTATTACAAAGGCCAGCTGCAACTCACCACCCTTTCGCACGTGCTTGAGCCAGAGAGCAAGTGCCACAAGAAAACTCACCAACCCAAAGAAGCCCAAACGGGTCAGCGTTTCCCAGAGAAGAGAGTGGGGTGACGACGAACTATAGACCAAAGGATCTGTTCCCAGCGCGGCAATGGTGCCAAATATTGAAGGATCATAGAAACGGATGGCGTTTATACGATATCCTGCAGGTCCGTAGCCAAAGAATGGACGCGCCATCGTCATGTTTTGGGCACTCTCCCACAACAAGAGACGTTCACTGACCGAATCGCTCGCACCAAAGGGTGTTCGCGCGAGTATCGATCCGCCGAAGGAATAGATCGATATAGCGATCAGTAAAGCCAGCAATACCACCAGACAGATCAGGGCGATTGTCCGCAATGCTTGTTGCCAATCCGGGGGGCAGCCGAGCAATTCCGGCGCAAGTGCGCCTGTCAGACCAAGCATGATCAGGAGAGTCATGAGCCCGTAAGGACCACCGGAAGTGAACGTTATGCCGAGCGCGACCAGGAAGGCACCCGCCCACCAGAAAATGCGTTTTGCTCCGCTACGTTCTTCAGAGGCGAAATATAGCATGAGTGGTACCAGAACAATGAGGGCCGGAATGGAATAGACCCGTGACCCAAAGACCGTGATCCACTGATCGATGATGTGCTGGGCCAGTGTGACGATCGTGAGTAGTATCCCGAACCCGCACACATATTTAAGAGCAAGCACGACGCGTCTATCAACGCATATACAAGCTGCGATGAAGAATACCAGTGGAAACGAGAGCCACACGACCAGAGGCATCTCGCCGTAGATATCATAGGCGAACTGCTGGAAGCGATAGGGATTAAGGACCCACGAAACCAGTGCGGGGATCGTCACCAGTCCAAATACCACGAGAGCGACGCGTGATGGCTCACTGAGAGAAAACCGTCCTGCGGCAAAGAGAAGAAGAAAGACAGATACCGTGAGCAAAAAGCACGTGATCGCAACAGACTCGATGGGCAATCTGTAGATAAGGAACGAGCCTGACGCGAGAAAAGAGAGAACGACAAACAGAGCGTTTGGAGAAAAGAGCGTATTCTTGCGGTCAGACTGCACGCTCTACGCGCTAGAAGTCAGCAGGATCGTGGCAATCGAGACACGGTGGAGATACCGGTGAATTCGCTTGATGGCAGGGGTTGCATGCGGTGACTCCACGCTGTTGGACGATCTCAGCATGTGGTGGTCCGCCAAATCCCTCGGGGTGAGGCATACGGAACCCACCGTGGCAGGAATCACAAGGTCCGGGATCATGGCAACGATAGCAGGCGTTTCTCGCTGCATTTTGCGAGACGAGCGCGCGAGCGTTTTGAGGAGAGGGCATGGTCGTGCCCACGACCGTTGGAGGATTGACATGGCAGGTCTTGCACTCGTTTGATGCTTGCGAGCCATCATGGCATTGGATGCAGACTTGCATCCCGTGCTGCTCGACTGCCGCAGACTGGGCAACGCTGAAGAAGTGACACTGC
>WRDL01000053.1 GCA_009784095.1 Coriobacteriia bacterium
AGAAACCGTATATTGAACAATCGCTGGTACAAAACGACCCGTCAGATATCAAGATTCCTGCGATTGTCAAGGCTGAATTGGTTCTTGGCGCTTACAAGAGCAATGATGTTGAATGGAATAGGTCGCAGGTCGAATTGATCCTCAGCCCTTTTGAGGTTGTTCCTTTCGACGATTTATGCGTACTACCCTATGCGTCGATTCGAGCGCAATTGGAGAAAGAGGGACAGATAATTGGTTTCAACGATGTTGTAATAGCTGCGACCGTCATGGCGCATGACGGTGTTCTATTCACCATGAATGAGAAGGAATTCAAGAGAGTCAAAGGTCTCAAGATCGGTGAGTGGTATCACTATGATGCTGAGTCAACAGGAGAAGTTGCTTTCTCACAATAGCGATTCAAGCGATCTCGAGGCACGAATGAGCGCCCCGTCAGGGGCGCTCGTGGGACGTTAGTGGGACAGTAGGGTCGGTTCCTTTTGTCCCGTCTGTAGACAAAACTGCCCCGGTCTCGGGGCAGTTTAATAGTTTGTGGGACAAAAGGAACCGTCCCTACTGTCCTACTAGTCTACCAGCTCCATGATCACCATCGGTGCGTTGTCGCCCTTGCGGGGACCCAGCTTCAAAATGCGGGTATATCCCCCATCGCGACCTTCGAAGCGTTCAACACCATCGAAGATGCGTGCGACGACTTCCTTGTCACCCAATGCAGCGATCGCCAGACGACGTGAGTGCACATCGCCCTTCTTCGCCCAGGTGATCACGTTGTCCACCAAAGGACGCGCTTCTTTAGCGCGCGCTTCGGTCGTCTTGATACGGTCGTTGCGAAGCAGACCGGTAGCTACACCGCGCAGGATCGCCTTGGTGTGCGCACTGCTCGTGCCGAGCTTGCGACCTTTCTTTTTGTGTCTCACTAGCCTCTCCTACCTATGCCTTGAGGCTCAAGCCCATTTCGGCGAGCTTGTCCTTGACTTCTTCTATCGACTTCGCACCGAAGTTACGTACATTCATCAGATCATTCTCAGTACACTCGACCAGCTGCCCGACCGTCGAGACCCCTTGACGCATAAGGCAGTTATACGCGCGGACCGACAGGTGAAGATCACCGATCGGCGTGTCGAGGCGACCGGTGTCGGTCTCATCGATCTCAACGAAGATCGATTCCTCGTCGAGCGGATTGATCGTCTGCTCGACGAACAGTTGCATATGCTCGTTGATGATGCGTCCGGCGCGAGCGATCGCGTCGTTGGGCTCGCACGAGCCGTTGGTCTCGACCTCGAGGGTCAGCTTCTCGAAGTCGGTACGCTGACCCACACGCGTGTTATCCACGAAGTAGGTACAACGAACGACCGGTGAGAAGAGTGAGTCGACCGCTATCGCGCCGATCTCACTGTGCGCACTCTTATTGCCCTCAGCCGATACGTAGCCGCGACCGGTGCTGATATGCATCGTCATGCTCAGCTTGCCATTCTTGTTGAGGTGCGCGATCACATGATCGGGATTGACGAGCTCGAACTCATTGGGTATCTCAAAGTCTGCGCCGGTGACGACCCGCTCGCCTTTGACGTTGAGTGTCGCGATCGCCTCCCCTTCGCCGATGCCGGTGTCGGCAAAGACCAGGCCTTTGACGTTGAGCACGATGTCGGTGACATCTTCACGGATCCCCTTGATCGAGGAGAACTCGTGCTGCACACCGTCGATCGAGATCGAAGTCGCCGCGGCACCTTCAAGAGAAGACAGCAACACACGACGCATACAGTTACCCAAGGTGTAGCCGAAACCACGATCGAGCGGCTCGACAACATAGCGAGCGATGCGATCGTTGATCTGATCGACAGACACCGTTGGTCTCATAAACTCTGCCATTAAGTTGCCTCCTTTTAAGCGTAAAGCGTAATACTATTTTGAATAGAGCTCGACGATGAGGTTCTCGCGAACGGTCACATCGATCTGATCGCGCGTCGGTTCTGACAGGACGCTGCCCTGCAGTTTGTCGACATCGACTTCAAGCCAACTCGGTACGGTATGCCGCTCGTTCGAAAGGATCGCGCCTTTGATGACGAGCAGATCCTTTGCTTTGGGAGCGACGCTGACCAAGTCACCGGGACGGACCCGATACGAGGGGATGTCCACGCGTTTACCGTTGACATGGATGTGACCGTGGCGGACCTGTTGGCGGGCCTCATCGCGCGAGGTGCCGAATCCCAAGCGGTACACAACGTTGTCAAGACGCATTTCAAGCAGACGAAGCAGGTTCTCACCGGTAATGCCGGGCTGACGGTTCGCCAACTCGTAATATGAGCGGAACTGCTTCTCGAGCATGCCATACATACGCTTCGTCTTTTGCTTCTCACGAAGCTGGAGACGATACTCTGATTCTTTCGGACGTTTCCTGCCGGCTTGCCCCGGTGGGAAGGGACGGCGTTCCATCGCACACTTGTCGGTGTAGCAACGGTCCCCCTTCATAAAGAGCTTCTCGCCCTCTCGGCGGCACAGACGACAGTCTGCTCCTGTGTAACGTGCCATAATGTGGTTCCTTTTCTCGTTTAAACGCGACGGCGCTTACGCGGCCGACAACCATTATGCGGAATGGGGGTGCAGTCCTGGATGCTTGCGATCTCAAGACCGGCGGCCTGCAAGGTGCGGATCGCGGTCTCTCGACCGGACCCGGGCCCTTTCGCGAACACCGCCACTTTACGCATACCATGCTCCATCGCGGTCTTAGCCACCGCTTCAGCGGCAAGCTGTGCCGCGAAAGGAGTCGATTTACGTGAACCCTTGAACCCATTAGTACCGGCACTCTGCCAGCAGATCACGTTACCCTGAGGATCGGTGATCGTGATAATGGTGTTGTTAAATGTGCTCTTGACATGCGCTTGACCAACCGCGATGTTCTTACGGGCGCTGCGCTTGACGCGTGCCGCCGTATTCTTTTTCTTTGCAGCCATGCTATTCCTTACTTCTTCTTCGCGGCACTGATACGACGCGGACCTTTACGGGTCCGAGCGTTCGTCTTGGTGCGTTGTCCATGAACAGGTAGACCACGACGATGGCGCAGACCGCGGTAACAGCCGATCTCCATCAGTCGTTTGATGTTCTGCGAATTCTCGCGGCGAAGATCTCCTTCGACCTGCATATTCGCGTCGATATACTCGCGGAGTTGGGCGACCTGACTATCGTCGAGATCACGGACCCGTGTGTTGGGGTCAACACCGGTCTCCGCAAGGATTTTCTTGGCACTGGTCAGGCCAATGCCGTAAAGGTAAGTCAGTCCGACTTCGATGCGTTTATCACGCGGGAGGTCGACACCACTGATACGAGCCACTGATTCTCCTCCTAGCCCTGACGCTGCTTATGGCGTGGGTTGCTACAAATGACGAGCACCTTGCCATGGCGTCGGATAATCTTGCACCTGTCGCACATCTTCTTGACCGAAGGTCGTACTTTCATTCTTGCAACCTTTCACGTGCGTTCTTACTGTCTGTATCTCACGTCCAGCCGCAGACGTTGGTTTTCAACTGCCGAGCAGTCCTTACAAAACGCTACTTATAACGGTAGGTGATCCGCCCACGGGTCAAGTCATACGGTGATAACTCGACGATGACGGTATCGCCGGGCAGTATGCGGATGTAGTGCATACGCATCTTGCCTGAGATGGTAGCGAGCACCTTATGCCCATTTTCGAGCTCGACACGAAACATCGCATTGGGCAGCGCCTCAACGACCGTTCCTTCGAGCTCTATCGCTCCTTCTTTAGCCAATCTTACTCCTTCAAACCACGTACTTCTCTCGCTTCGAACGCGCATTTCGTGCTTTTGCGCACACAAAGCAACGCACCGTTTTCGGCGCAATTGATTAGTTTATCAAAAAGACGGCGATTTGTACAAGGATCCCTGTACGAAAGTTTTATTAACTTTTATGAAGGAACTCTGTCGAGGTCTCCTCTCTTGCGTTAGGACACCGCGACCTTCTGCTTGGGACGTGTCAACAGTTTGTGGACGTCTATCAAAACGAGTGGGACAAATACCGCAAGCAGGACCTCGAACCAGTCCCTCCCGTCAAGCGGCACCGTGTGAAAGACCTGCTGCAGAGGTGACAGATAGATGATCGCGAGATGCAGGATAAAGGAAACGATCGCCGCCATGTTCAGCCATTTGTTCTTGAACGTCTCAGCAGAAAAGATCGAGCGCGTCGTTGAGCGGAACGTGAACGAGTGGAGTAACTGCATCACCACCACTGCGGTCAGAAGCATCGTCTGCGTGTGGTGCGCATCGGTCTCGCCGAACCAGCCCAGTGCACTGCCGTAATAGGCGGTCAGCGCTCCAACGGTGATCAGTGCACCCTGGATCGCCACTCGTGTCAGCGAACGTGCGCTCAGTATCGACTCGTCGGGATTGCGGGGCTCACGCTGCATCACCCGGCTCGATCCCGGATCCACACCCAGTGCGAGTGCCGGCAGTGAGTCGGTCACCAGATTGATCCATAGCAACTGGACCGGCAAGAGCGCCGGACCGACCAGACCGACCGCATCCGAGTACGGCAAAAGCATCGCGATGGGAAACAGCGCGGTAAGAAAGACGATCAGCACCTCTGACATGTTGCATGAAAGGAGGAAGAGGATCGATTTTCGTAGATTATCGAAGACGACACGCCCTTGCTCGACGGCGTTGACGATGGTCGCGAAGTTATCGTCGCTCAGCACCATATCGGCGGCTTCACGCGACACGTCGGTGCCGACCATCCCCATCGCCACACCGATATCAGCAGCTTTGAGTGCCGGCGCATCATTGACCCCATCACCGGTCATCGCCACGATGTGACCGTGACGCTTGAGCGCGGAGACGATACGTATCTTATGCTCGGGATTGACGCGTGCATAGATATGGGTCTGCCCGACAAGATCGAAGAGCTCGTCATCGGTCAGCTTCTCAAGGGTCGGTCCGTCGATGACCGGGGTGTCGGTCGGAAGACCGATCTCGGCTGCGATCGCTTGAGCGGTCAACGCGTGATCTCCGGTGATCATCGCGACGTCGATACCGGCGTCATGGGCCTCCTTGATCGAGGCGATCACCTCGGGACGCGGGGGATCGAGCATCGCCATGATGCCGACATAGACCAGTCCACGTTCGATATGGTCCCCTTCAAGCTCCTCGTCAGCGCCGAAGGGACGATAGGCGAACGCAAGCGTGCGATTACCCTGAGCGGCGAATCGCTCGTTGATCGCCATGATCTCATCGATCAGGTGGGGGGTCATATCAACGACCGCACCATCGATGCGCGCTCTATCGCACAACGATAAGATGACATCGACGCCGCCTTTGGTATATACCTCGCGCTGTCCGGTCTCATCTTGATGGATCGTCGACATGCGCTTACGATCGGAGTTGAAAGGCACCTCGCCGATCCGCTCGCGCGCAAGTGCTTCGTCATGACGCAATAGGGCGGCAACGACGAGAGCGGTCTCGGTCGGATCCCCGATGAGCTCTTTCTCGGCGTTATAGCGCGCGTCGTTGGTCGAGAGTGCGATATCGAACAGCAATGCCTCGTCATCAGCGTTGACGACTCCTTCCTCGACCACCACACCACGCTGTGCATCGACGATTACCGGAGTCAACCCCACCAAGACATCGCGCACCGTCATGACGTTCTGCGTCAAGGTGCCGGTCTTATCCGAACAGATGAACGAGGTCGAACCCAACGTCTCGACCGCGGGAAGCTTTTTAACGATGGCGTTCTGCTCGGCCATGCGACGCACACCCAGGGCAAGCGCGATCGTCACGATAGCAGGCAGACCCTCGGGGATGGCGGCCACCGCCAAAGAGATCGCTACCAGCAGGCTCTCGGAAAAATCGACGCCTTGTAGCATATCCACGACGAAGACGATCGCACAGATGGCCAACACCAGCAAAGCGATGCGTTTACCGACGC
This sequence comes from Coriobacteriia bacterium, assembly GCA_009784095.1. Taxonomy (GTDB): domain Bacteria; phylum Actinomycetota; class Coriobacteriia; order WRKU01; family WRKU01; genus WRDL01. The sequence continues at coordinate 5,926 of WRDL01000053.1, forward strand.
GCCCCAGTTCGATCTGCAGAGGAGTCTCTCCCTCTTCAGCCTCCGCCATCAGCCGTGCGATAGTGCCCATCTCGGTATTCGTCCCGGTCGCGGTCACCACATAAAGACCGCGTCCGACCGATACCGAGGTGCCTGAGAACACCATATCGCCACGGTCTCCCAAGGGACTGTCGAGCTGCGCGGTCGCCTCGACGTTCTTGCGCGCCGGTTTCGACTCACCGGTCAGCGCGGCTTCCTCGCAACGCAGCGCGTTCGCCTCGATGAGCCGTCCGTCCGCCGGGATCTTGTTCCCTGATTCGAGGGAGACGATATCACCGGGAACCAACTCTCGTGCCGGGACCGTGATGAGCTTGCCCTCACGTATGGCAAGAGCGGTAGGCGCGCTCATCTCTTTGAGCGCCTCGAGCGCCTGCTCGGCACGATATTCTTGATACACACCCAAGATCGCGTTGATGAGCAAAATGATGACGATCGCGACGCTCTCCACATACTGCCCCTCGAAGAGCGAGATCGCGACAGCGGCCAGCAGCACCCAGATCATGAAGTCGTTGAACTGTTCGAGAAAGATGCGCCACAGCGGGGTCTTTTGGGGGGGCTCGAGCTCGTTGAGCCCAAAGCGTGTCAGGCGTTGTGCAGCCTCACTGTTTGACAACCCCAGCGTCGGATCGGTCTCAAGGGTTCGAAGTGCCTCTTCGACGGAAAGCGTGTAATAAGGAAGTTGCTGCATTAGCTTCACTTTCTCGGTAAACGTTGTGGACGCTTTCTATTTTTTCATACTTTTATGGCTCGATGGTGTTTTATTACCCGGACGGAGAAAAGGAGTACGCGACGCGTCAGCGATCACTTATGGTAGGGCTCGCCTCGCACGATCTTGAACGAACGATAAATCTGCTCGAGCAGCACGACACGCGCCAAATTGTGGGGAAGCGTGATCGGTCCGAATGAGATGGTCTGGGCGCACTCCTCGCGCACCGGAGTGCTCACCCCGTTCGATCCACCGATGATGAAGGTAAGATGCGAGGTCCCCTCGACCGTGAGACGTTCGAGCCACTGAGCACGCTGCACACTCGTCTGCGCGATCCCCAACCTGTCGAGCAGCACCGCCAGTGAACCGGCAGGAATCGCTTTCAGTATCGCTTCGCCTTCACGGGTGAGAGCCGCATCCACCCCGAGATCATCGGGTGCGTCAGCGATCTCGACGACCTGTACGCGTGCATACGGGCGCAGTCGCTTGAGATATTCGTCGCACGCCTCGCGCCAGAATCTCTCGGTCAACTTCCCGGTCGCTATGATCGTTATCGTCAGCATCGATCCCTCTCGCCTCGTGTGGAGTCATTCTACCGCACCTCTCGTGCGCGGTGACAAGGTTGGGTGACGCCGAGCTGTCTTGACGCCTGTTACTCGCTTAAAAAAAGCGGCTCCTTGAGAGGAGCCACTTGTGATTGTCTCTTTTTGATCAACGAAGAGCTCTTACCAACTGCTCTCAAATGCATTCTGATGGATAAGATCGAGCAGTTCTTGAGGGATGATGCTTCCCTGCGCGCCGGAACTATTGTTACCCTCAGATCCGCCCATGCCTTCTGCTGCGCGTGACGCTTCTTCCAGCTCGTATTCCGCAGAAGGGATGCTCTGAACCGTCGCGGTGTCGTTGCCCAATGTGACCTCGACGCTGGACAACTCGCCGCCCCGATAGAACTCGACAGTGACGGTATCTCCTTCGCGATGCGAGCGCACCGCAGCGAAAACGTCCTCGGTCGTCGTGATGGCACGATCACCGATCCTTACGATGATATCTCCTATCTGAAATCCCGCACGCTGCGCGGGAGAGCCGGATACCACCTCGACGATGTAGGCACCGGTCTCTACCGGCAGTTGCAGCTGTTGCGCCGCCATCGCGTCAACGGATTGTGTCGCCACTCCCAAGAAGGGATGCGAGACCTCGACTCCTTCGATGAGCTGATTGGCGATATCGAGCGCGGTATCGACCGGTATCGCAAAACCCACACCGGCGCTTGAGCCCGATGTGGTCTTTATCAGGGTATTGATACCGATAAGTCGCCCGTCGGCATCGACGAGTGCGCCCCCGCTGTTACCGGGATTGATGGCGGCATCGGTCTGGATGAGGTTAGCATAAGCGGCGATCTGGTTGCCCAACTGGAACGCTTCGGTACGCCCGAGCGCAGAGATGATGCCGACCGAGACCGATTCGGACAACCCGAAGGGATTACCGACCGCCATGACATATTGCCCGACTTTCAGATCGCTCGAGTTGCCGATCGTGATCATCGGCAGATCATTGGCATCGATCTTGAGTACCGCCAGATCGCTTGAGGGATCGGTCCCGACGACCGTCGCCTCATAGGTCTCCGAGTTGGCGGTCACCATGATGGAGCTGCCCGACTCGATGACGTGATAGTTGGTGAGGATATAGCCATCCTCTCGCATGATGACACCTGAACCGCTCCCCTCAGCGGTCATGATCCCCATCATCGTCATCTGCTCTTGCGTGACCGAGATGCTCACCACCGAAGGAAGGACCTTGGCGGCGACATTCACGCTCAGATCGGTCCCGGTATCGATGCCCAGTGCCTCACGGGCAGGGGTCGGTACCAGACGCTCGATGGTGGTGACGGTGGGGATGTTGCCCAGGATCAGGAACGAGGCGAGCGACGCACCGAGTAACGCGGCGATAAGCGACGCGAGCGCGGTCAGCCACAGATGCTTTGCGGAGAACGAACGCTCTCTGGTAGGTATCGCAGCGGTCTGCACCGGGATCTGGGGAGTCCCCCAGGGAGTCTGAGGCTGAGGCTGAGGCTGTGGCTGTGCCGGTTGTGCGACGTCCTCAAATATCGTCTCGGAGACGACCTCAGGCTCGGTATATACGAATTGTTGCTCGAGCTGCTCAGCAGATACAGCTGTCGGTCGGCCAGAAATGGTATCGTGACCGGTATACTCGTCTGTCATGTCATGCCCCCGCTCTCAGATGTAATACTTGTAACTATCATTAAATGTACTCCTGAGATAAGCACTTCACAATTAGACCATCGAGCTGCCAGATTAATTCACAGAGAACCTACAAATGGGACGTTGGGACAGTAGGGTCGGTTCCTTTTGTCTCACTTTTGTCACATAGGGTAAAACGAGGGTCTGGGTTTTCCAGACCTTCTTTGTGACAAAAGTGACAAAAGGAACCGACCCTACTGTCCCACTAGAATTCGATCAGACCGAAGAGCATCGCAAGAACCGGGACGAGTACCCCGACCATGAGCGCGGTGGCGATGATCGCAAGGTTCGCACACAGACTCGGCTCGGTGTTATAGCTCACAACGTTCGTCTGCTCACCGGTGGGCTCATCGAAGAATGCCGCACGTACCATGCGCAGATAGTAGAACGCCGATATCGCACTTGCGACCGTGGCGAGCACAACGATGATCCAATAGGGCGACGAGATACCGGCCATGAAAACGAATAGCTTGCCGAAGAAACCGACCAGAGGTGGCACCCCGATC
>WRDL01000054.1 GCA_009784095.1 Coriobacteriia bacterium
CTCGACCGCCGAAGGGTGCGTCAGTGCACGTGTTACCAACGTCACATCGGCGAAATCGTGCCCCAGTACCTCTTCGATACGCGAAACGCGCTCGTCAAGCGCGGGGGTGAGTTCTCGGAATGCTTTATGCATTATCAAGCGTGCGCAAGAACGTAGTCGACCGTTTGTCCGACGGTCTTGATGCCTTCGACCGCGTCTTCAGGTATCTCGACCTCGAATTCCTCCTCGAACGCCATGACAAGCTCGACCAGATCGAGTGAATCCGCGTCAAGATCGGCGACATAAGAAGCCGATTCGACGACTTCGGTCGGGTCGATCTCGAACGTATCTGCGACAACTTTCACGACCCTGGACAACGCTTCTGTTCTCTCCATCGCTACCCCTCCATCTTTAAGGCGCGACACACCAGCATCAGCACCTCTGATGTATGTCCATTAACTGACGCACGTATTATAAGCGAAATCAGTCCTCAGATAAGGCTGAGGCGACCTTATTAGTCAACTCGTTACGAATCGCGGTCGCGGTCACTTGGATACCGTTCGATATCGCCAGCGCACTCGAGGAACCATGACCGATCACGACCACGCCTTTGGTGCCGAGCAAAGGTGCGCCACCGAATTGATCGGGATCCATCTCCTCTTTGAGTTTGCGGACCTGACCGGCCAGTGGTGCTGCATAAAGCTTCGAGAACAGGTTGGCGGTCAACGCTGCCTTCACCTGGTCTAGAACGATCCTGCTCGTTCCTTCGAGCGTCTTGAGTGTGATATTCCCGGTGAACCCGTCGGTCACGATGATGTCGGTCATAGAGGTCAGTATCTCCTTGCCCTCGATGTTGCCCTCGAAATGTGGCACCGACTCCTTGAGAAGCGCAAAGCATTCTTGCGCGAATTGTGAGCCTTTGGTCTCTTCCTCACCGATGTTGAGTAAGCGGACCCGAGGCTTCTTCACCTCAAGTACCGTGGTCGCGTACGCTTGCATCATCAAAGCGAATTGCACCAGATAATCTGGTTTGCAGTCCGCATTCGCTCCGATATCGCCCAAGATGACCGGGGTATCGATCGCAGGAAGCACCGTTGCCAGGACAGGGCGTGAGACCTTCTTGAGGCGTCCAATACCGAGTGTGGCGGCTGCCATCACCGCTCCGGTCGATCCCGCGCTGAAGAAACCTTGGGCATCGCCTGATTTGACCAGCTTGCACCCGACGACGATAGACGAGTCCTTCTTCGAGCGGATCGCATGAGCGGGATGCTCATCCATCGCTATGACCTGGCTCGCGCCGACACAGGTCACCCTCTCGACCCCTTCAAGAGAGGAGATAGCATCCGGCAGACCTACCGCGATGATATGGAGGAACTGATCTGCTTGGACCGCGCTCATGATGCCATCGATCACGACCGAAGGTGCGAAATCCCCACCCATGACATCGACGACGACTATTGGATCCATTCTTCCTCTGTTCTCTTTAGAAATGTTCGATACTCCAAAGGGTTTCGTCCCGAGAAAAAGAGCAGGTCCTCGCCTGCTCTGATCGTTAGTCTTCGATCGCTATGACTTCCTTACCGTCATAGTACCCGCAACTCATACATACCCGATGCGGTAGCTTCGGGTCATGGCACTGTGGGCATTCTTGTACGTTCTTCGCCTCGATCGTATGACTGGAGCGCCGCGCATTGGTGACCGCTCGACCTTTTTTTCTTTTTGGGACCGCCATGGTATTGACCTCTCTTGCTTTTTTAACAGTGCAGTATTGTACCATATTGCGCCAACTGGGGAGGACCCTGTCGGCGCGGCATCGAACTACCATTCAAGCCAGTAGTCCATCATATCGCGTCCTTCGGTATCGATCACCGCGCCACTGTCGAAATAACCCTCATAGCGTTCGGGCCAGTTGTACAGACCATTGCCGTCGATGAACGCACGCTCATCGATGCGCGCCATGCCGGTGAACTCCTCGAAGCTATTCGGACCGATCTGGCTGAATGAGCGATACCCGAAGTCGCGCAGGACCAGCGCGCCTTCGCTATCCTGTGGCAACGTATCGCCGAAAGGCCAGAAGAACAACGTCGTGGTACCCACGATATTGGAGGTCTGGTCGATCCAGAGCTGCGCATCGTTGATTATCTGATCGGTCTCAAGCGTCGACATCTCGACGTATTCAAATCCGAGGCTGGCAAACGTGTATCCGAGTTCTTCAAGGAGGTCGGCGACCTCTTTGGCGCCTCTGATCTCCTCTTCTTGATTCTCAGAACCGAACGAGGTGCGATAGCCGAAGTTACCGCTATAGCCTGCCAGAGAGATGGTTGCGCGTGCTCCTCTCCACGAGAATGTCGGATTATCCTCGATGAATTGCTCCAAGATCGGGATGATATCGTTGTTGAATGAGATTATATCGTCCGCGGTCCCCGCATTGATCGCGGAAGTGAACGTGCCGATCTTCTCATCTCGCACGATCAGCTTATCGACCATACCACGTCCTTCATGGCGCGGGGAATAGGAGAGATTCTCGATCGAGAGCACAAACGGTTTTTTGTCCTTTGGGATACGCAAGGAGGTCGGAACGACGCTGGTCCCCTCTACTGAAAAGAGAGTTTCGAGCCCGACCAGAATGTAATCATTGTCGTAGAGCTGCTTGATGACTCGTTCGAATTCGACCGCGGTGATGTAGTCGTTCGCATAGTCGAGCGGAGTCATATGGGGAAATGCGAGCAACGGGTTGAGAGTGAAATGCCGGACCGGAAGCATCCAGGTCTGCATCTCCTCATTCGCGCGCAGGCGAAGTTCAGGGATCGCCGCTTGCGCGATCCGGTAGTTCTCTTCGTCGATCTCTGCAACAAGCTCATAGAGATCGGCTGCTTCTTCTGCGCCATAGGGTTGCGCCGCGGCGATCTTGGCAGCCGCGAACGCTTCGCGCGAAGCGATAAGTATATCGAGGGTCTTCTTCGCTTCGAGCAGATCGGCGTGCTGCGGTCGCATCTGGAGCGCGATCTCGACATACCCGACGACGACCTGCTCCTCGATCAGTTTCTCCCGGTATTGTTCGACTGCGCTCAGTGCCTTGGGAAGCACCAGCTCTTCGACGACATCGGTCGTCTCACGATACGTCTCGACAAATGCCTCGACCGCCTCACTTCCGATTCCTTCATTCGCCGCCACACTAAGCTGATTGCTGACATGCCTTGAGGCGAACCACCAGAACAGCTGGCTCGAGCCCGGTACCGCGGCTTTGTTGCCCGCGCTGTAGGCGAGTTGTACGCGTTCGGCATCGACATCGCGGACTGCACGGGTAAATCGGGAATAGTGCCACCAGGCGGTCCCACCGACGAGCATCACGATAAGGAGCACCAGAGTCGCGAGCGATATGATGATCGGTAGATATCCCGCTGCCTTTTTTCGATTGGTCATCCGCATGGGTCCGCGCGAGACATACCCATAACCTGATCCGCGCGCTCGCCCATATCCACGAACGTATCCCAATGAGCTCTGTTTACTCTTGCGCTCGAATAAGGCCATCAGTCACCATCCTCTGCAAGCAGCGCATCGAGCACCGCGAAGGGATGATCATCATCGGGCTTCTCATTGCAGTGACAGGGATCGGTGTTGAGATTGGTCCCACAGTCCGGACAGAGACCCTTACAGGTCTCGTCGTGGATCGGCGCAAATGGTGAGGCGACGATCAGATCCTCGATCAGCTCGGCTTCAAGAGGAATATGGCCGAACTCATCGACCTCGGGATAGGGATCCCCGTCATCATCTTGTGTCGGTTCATAGAAGAACATCGAGTCGACTTCGGAGGATATCACTATGTCGAAGTCCTCAAGACAACGAACACATTTACCTCTCACCGGCAACGATACCTCTCCTTGAGCAAGAATACCCTCGTCAAGAGCGGTCAAAGTCACCTCATAAGAAGCAGGCGCCTGCACTGCAAACGCCTCATCTCCTACTATGAATTCATCGATATCAACTGTTCCTGCAAGCTGGTGAGGAACATACCTTTCGTCTAGAGCGTAGTTAACATCGAGCGTGGTGCTCATCTATGCCCTGGTTTTGCCACCCTGCAAGCGATCGCGTCCACGCTGAACGGCGGTAAGCAACTTACCGAGGTTCACTTCGAGGTTGGCCATGATCTCGTCAGCATAGTCGTCCGCTCCCAAGCGGATCTCACGCTCGGCTGCACGGGCATCATCCATGATCTCTTGCGCACGGGCATCTGCCTGGCGCACGACCTCTTGTTCGTCGACCATTGCGCGTGCGCGCTCCTGCGCATCCTCGAGGATACGGTTCGCCTCGCGCTCGGCCTCTTCGACCATCTCCTGGCGCTGTTTGACGATCCAGCGTGCCTGTTTGAGGTCCTCAGGGAACTGATGCCGGATCTCGTCGATAATTTCATAGACATCGTCAGGATTAACGATCTTGTTCTGGCTCAAAGGCACCCCTTTGGCGCTATCGATCACTTCCTCGATCCGATCAACCAACTGAATAATGTCCATCGTTACTACCTTTCAACTACGTTTGCTCTTACCTGAATTTGTCTCGCAAAGCTTTCTCGACACCTTCCGGTACGAGCCCGGTCACACTACCTCCGTGACGTGCGATCTCCTTAACGGCGCTTGAGCTGAGAAACATGTTGTCAGGGCTGGCCATGATGAAGAGCGTCTCGACAGAGCTCGCCAACTTCCAATTCAGAGCCGCCATCTGAAACTCACTCTCGAAGTCCGTAATGGCTCGCAACCCTTTCACGAGAACTGTAGCGTTCTCATCTCGTGCAAACGTCACTAGTAAATTATCGAACGACTTCACGCTGACTGTGTCAAAGCGTTTCGTGGCTGTTGAAATAAGTTCAACCCGTTCTTGAACGTTGAAAAGCGTTCCTTGTCCGTTCTTTTCGAGCGATTCGGCGACCGCTACCACAACCTCATCGAAGATCCTTGAGGCGCGCTCGATAACATCGAGGTGCCCTACCGTAATAGGGTCGTATGTTCCCGGAACTATAGCTTTTGTCATATTCTACCTTCGAATCGGATGTAGGACACCATGGTCGATCCGTATTCATTCTGTTTGAGGAGGGTGAAGCGATCGGGTAGTTCGGGCTTGGTGTCGATACTGTGCTCATAGACGATCAACGCTTTGCGTGCGAGTACGCGGCTCTCGACAAGGAATGACAGAAGTCGCTTGACTTTTGCCGCAGGATATTCGTAAGGTGGATCTAAAAACACGAGGTTAAAGGGGTTATCTTCACGTTTGGTGAAGGTCAGATGGAGGAGATCGGTCCGTTTGAGCGTGACCTTGTTCTTGACATCGAACAACGAAACATTGCGCTGCAATACCTGGAACGCGCGTTGGTCCGACTCGACAAAATAGGCTTGATAGGCACCACGTGACAGCGCTTCGAACGCCAGCGCGCCGGATCCCGCGAACCCATCGAGCACGACTACATCCTTCCATTTCTCGACCATCGGTTTGAGTGTGTTAAATATTGCACCGCGTACCAAGTCGGAGGTCGGTCGAGTGACCATTCCCTCGGGCGCGTCGAACACTCGTCCGTTCCAATCACCGCCAGTAATTCTCATTGATCGTCACCATCCTCTATCCGGCACTTACCCATTTTTCGTAACCTTCCTGTAATAATTCTAGACGATTTTTTACCATTTGATGCTCGGGTTTTTTTAAATCAGGGTCATCTTTGAAAATCTGCGCGACATCACGCTGCGCAAGTTCGATGATAGGCAGGTCGTGTACGAGATCCGCGACGCGAAATGACGCGGAGCCATGTTGGCGCTTTCCGATAATGTCTCCAGCTCCGCGTAGCGCAAGGTCGAGATCGGCCAACACGAACCCGTCATCTGTCGAGCATAACGCCTCAAAGCGCTCTCGCGCCATATTGCCCCGTCCGTCGCTGACCAGCCACACCTGACCGGGGATCGCTCCGCGTCCGACACGTCCGCGGAGTTGGTGAAGCTGTGCAAGCCCGAATCGCTCCGCGTTATAGACCACCATCTGTGTTACGTTATGGATATCGACCCCGACCTCGATCACCGTGGTAGCGACCAGAGCATCGATCTTACCCTCGCGGAACCGTTGCATGATCTCGTCTTTTTCTGCCGTCTTGAGGTTGCCGTGTATCAAAGCGACCCGGTAGTCGCGGTATTCATTCTTTGCAAGCTTCTCTGCCAAATCGGTCGCCGCGCTGACCTCGAGTTTTGTCGACTCTTCGATCAATGCGCATACGATGAATGCCTGCTGACCTTGATCGAGTGCTCTCTTGACCGCATCATGACACTTCGCGACACGATTGAGCGGTACGAACTGAGTGCTCACTCCCGCACCTTTGATCGGTCGCTCGTGTAAGGTGGAGATATCAAGATCGCCGAAGATGGTCAGCGCCAGTGACCGCGGGATCGGGGTCGCAGTCATCGAGAGCATATCTGGCGCAACCCGTGCCTTTGCGCGCAGCAATGCACGTTGCTCGACACCGAATCTATGCTGTTCATCGATGATCGCAAGCGTCAGATCGGTGAAAACGACATCCTTCTGGATGAGCGCATGCGTGCCGAACGCAACGGTCACCTCCCCGCTCGCGATACGCGCAAGGGCTTTGTCTCTATCTGTGGCGCTCAACGAGCTGGTGAGCAAGATCCAAGAGACCTTAAGATCGTCAAGTATCGGTCCGAGCTTTTCGGCATATTGCTTGGCGAGTACCTCGGTCGGTGCCATCATCGCTGCCTGGGTATTCGAACTTGCCACGACCAGCAACGCCATAAGCGCGACGAAGGTCTTGCCGGTCCCCACATCGCCGAGAAGCAAACGCTGCATAGGATGTGCGCGTTTCATATCATCGAGGATATCGTCGATCGCCTGTACTTGATCGGCAGTAAAGGTCACACCCAGCAACGTGCGCGCTTTCTCGAGCAGCGCCTGATCAGCCGAGTGGGAGAATCCGGGAGCGATATGTGACTCGTGGAAGCGCCGAGCAGCGTTAAGCAAACTGAGATCGAATAGTTCCTGATAGGCGAGTCGATTGCGCGCACCAAGCGCGTCCTCGACAGAGATGGGGTCATGTACATCACGGAGCGCTTCGGTAAAAGTACGCATATGGTGACGTTCCCTGATCGAGGTCGGTATCGTATCCTCGAGTTCCTCGTCCTGAGCAAGAAGCGCCAATGCCTCGGCCATGATACGTCTGATCCAACCTTGCGCAAGCCCCTCGGTCGCCGGATAGATCGGGATGATCGTGCCGGTCACTTCCTCGTCATTCTCGTCCAGCGATTGCGTGAAGGGCGCTTGTATCTGGCGCATGCCACGCTCGTATTTCATCGCTCCGGCGAACGCGCAGTGCTGCCCAACTTTGAATGACGCCTCGACCCAAGGTTGATTGAACCATACGCCGAAGACCGTACCGGTATCATCCGAAAGCGCCACCTCGGTGATGCGTAGTTTCGGTCGCGGACGCTTTACTCGCACCGCTGTGATCGTACCGCTACAGGTGATATCACCTTCGAATTGATCGCCGATCCGAACTACCCGTGAGAGATCGAGATAACGATGTGGCAGATGCAGGAGCATTTCACCGACCGTCTCGATACCGATATTCTCGAGGAGTTGTGCGCGCTTTTCCTCAACGTGGCGCACTGAGCGTATCGGAAGGTCGAGGACATCGTTCACTGCGCGACTGTCTCCAATTCAGATCTCGTAAAGAAGACGATCTTTGGCATACCGTCTCTCTTATTCCACAGAGAGGATCACAGGATAGAGCGGTTGTTCGCCGCGCAGGAGCTCCACTTCGATCTCGGGATAGCGTTCTTCGGCGAGAGCGGCGAGCGCCTCGGCCTGTTCTTGCGCAAGGTCTTCGCCCGCAAGCAGCGTCAAAGTCTCATAGTCATCAGCGTTCAGGAACTCAAGAATACTTTCGACCACCTCATTGACCGAATCGCCGACCGCTTCAATATCTTTGCCGTTCACGATACCGATATACTGGCCCTCTTTGATGTCACCCACATTACCCTTAGCGTCTTTGATTGCGGTAGTGATCTCTGCGGTCGCCACATCGACGATCGCCGAACTCATCGCTTCAACGATCTCGACCCCCTCGCCCTCCGGCTCGTAGTTGAGCATCGCGGCGAACGCCTGCGGTATGGATCGGGTCGGTACGACATAAGCGGGCTTATCCATGACATCGGCTGCTGATTGCGCGGCCATCACGATGTTCTTGTTATTGGGCAGGAAGATGATCTCGTCGCAACTGAGCGAGTTAGCGGCCTCGACCAGATCGGCGGTCGAAGGATTCATCGTCTGACCTCCACTGACGACCGCATCGACTCCGAGCGATTTGAGTATTTCAACAATGCCCGATCCTGAAGCGACCGAGACGACTCCCAGGTGTTTGTGGGGACCGTTCTCACCCGATCCTGCTGCGCTACCGGGACGCGCTGCCTGCTGTTTGCGCATATTATTGATATGGACATCTGACACTTCTCCCAGTGCAAGCACATGACCGAGTATCTGCGCGGGATCATCGGTGTGGACGTGCACCTTATACTCACCACTGTCACCGACGATGAGTTCCGATCCACCGTGTCCGATCAAGAAATCATGGACCGATTCAGTATCGATGCCGTCGCCAAAGAGCAGGAACTCAGTGCAGTAGAGATACTCGTCGTCATCCCAGTCATCGATCGGAGCGACGGTCATATCCGGAACCGCGAACTCAAGTGGGGTCTGGGTGACCTCACGATCGAGCATTCCTGCGGCGAATGCGTCAAAGATCAAGGCGAGTCCGTAACCGCCCGCGTCCACGACGCCCGATTCTTTAAGGACCGGCAACAGATCAGGGGTACGTGCGACCGATGCGTGACCGGCCTTTGCGACGAAATCGAGTGCCTGCTCGAGATCCATTCCCTCCTCAGCGGCATGACGCGCAGCGATGCCGAGGTCCTTGCAGACAGTAAGTATCGTTCCTTCGACCGGTTTGCGCACCGCCTGGTAGGCGACGCGGGTAGCCGATTCAAGGGCGAACGCCAACCGCTCGGACGGGCTCTCGTCGTTGGATTCAACAATTCCCTCGCAAAGACCGCGAATGATCTGCGAGGTGATGACCCCTGAGTTCCCGCGCGCTCCCATGAGCGATCCATGGGTTGCGGCGTGACAGATATCCTCCAGCGAAACGCCCGAGGGGAGCTTTGCTACCTCATCGGTCACCGCATCAAGTGTCAGTGACATATTCGTTCCGGTGTCCCCGTCAGGGACGGGAAAGACGTTGAGTCGATTGATCTCCTCGACGCGTTCTTTGAACGCTTTGCTTATCAGTGCAAAAAGAGTCTGTGGGATAACGGATTCCATAAGCTCCTACTATCTGACTTTTACATCAACGACATGAACGTCACAGCGTGCGAC
>WRDL01000055.1 GCA_009784095.1 Coriobacteriia bacterium
CCAGGTCGGGACAGACTTCGATGACTTGAATTGAGGGAGGATGCTCTCGACACCGACAGGTGCGTACGGCTCAAGCATGCCCTCGTCATCAAGTACCAATAAAGATGACGCTGCAGTTCCCCACACCACATCGGCTTGGGGGTTGCTTTTCTCGGCGAGGAGCTTGGCGGTTATCACACCGGTGGACTCGCGTATGATATTGACTTTGATATTGGGATAACGGTTGTTAAATACCGTGAGATAATCCTCGACCTGCTCGTCTTCCAACGCGGTGTAGACGGTGATCTCACCGGTGTCTGCTCCATCGTCGACAGACTCACTCGTTGCCACACCCTGAGTCGTCGCTGTTTCCGAGATCTGAGCATCATCTGTGCTGCAACCGGTTGTCGGTATGATGAGAGCCAACAATATGATTGCAAGCAAGAGACTTAACACTGATTTCTTCATCAAGAAAACCTCCATAAGAATTATCCGAGCAGCCACTCGGAAACTACGCGAAAATACTACTAAAATCGCTTTGGCGCAGTGTTACACACAGGTTAAACGCTCGCAGCGATTGTTTATTTCTGTTAAAGGGTTTTTGCAGTGTCTTAACAGTGCATATTATCTTGGGCGTGATGAAGTGCACAAGCCAACACGGCGCTTGATATTTATGCGAGTGTGATCCCAGCCAAAGTTGTACCCATTTACCTTTACGCAGTCACACTACTCCAAACCATGATTCGCTTGACCTGCGGTGTTTTGGCGCGCCCTGCAGACGATCGCGCCTTAGAGAAGCGATCGAGAAGTATGACTATCAGGTTGTTGTGAGTCACTGCTGAAATGGCGCGCCCTGCAGACGATCGCGCCTTAGAGAAGCGATCGAGAAGTACGACTATCAGGTTGTTGTGAGTTACTGCTGAGGTGGCGCGCCCTGCAGACGATCGCGCCTTAGAGAAGCGATCGAGAAGTACGACTATCAGGTTGTTGTGAGTTTCAACTGAGGTGGCGCGCCCTGCAGACGATCGCGCCTTAGAGAAGCGATCGAGAAGTACGACTATCAGGTTGTTGTGAGTTTCAACTGAGGTGGCGCGCCCTGCAGGATTCGAACCTGCGACGTCCTGATTCGTAGTCAGGCCCTCTATCCAGCTGAGGTAAGGGCGCGCGTCAAGCAGTGTTCCATGTTGACACGACCGAGTTACAGTGTCAAATGCGATCGAGCCAATCAACCCGGCGAGAGAGACCTGTTCTGTAGAGCATGGTGTACTCATCTGCTTACCCTGTGGTTTAATTGAGAGAATCACGAACAGGACAGGAGGGCACCGCATTGCAGGTGCCTACGAAAGAAGCTTGGGAAAATGACCGAACGATTTGATATTCGCTTTGCGACCGCCGATGATGTCCCGACCATTTTACGGTTCATAAAAGAACTGGCGGAATACGAACGCCTGACCCATGAGGTATCCGCGACGGAGGAAGCACTGCGTACATCTCTTTTTGAGCAGAAGTCAGCTGAGGTATTGATTGGCGAGTGGGAAGGACGGCCGGTCGGGTTCGCGCTCTTCTTTCATAACTATTCAACGTTTCTGGCAAAACCGGGCATATATCTTGAAGATCTATATATACAGCCGGAAATGCGAGGCAGAGGATTTGGTAAAGCGATGCTCAGACGTTTGGCGCAACTGACTCTTGAGCGTGGTTGTGGTCGTCTCGAGTGGTGGTGTCTTGACGATAATGAGCCGAGCATTGATTTTTACTCAAACCTCGGTGCTCGACCGATGGATGACTGGACGGTGTATCGAGTGGATGGCGACACGCTGATCGACCTCTCCCAACAAGAACAATAGTATTTTCAACAGCAGCAAAATGATCACCGGGTCACCGGTATACCCGCGTATTCTTGACGTACTGTGTAACACACTATATAATCACAATTACAGTAACGGAAGGCTGTGGGTATGGGCAAAGACGAATTGGTATCAGGCTTTATATTGGAGCTCCGTCGCGGAACGGTGGTCCTCGCGGTCCTCGCCCGACTCAAGAGTCCGACCTATGGGTATCAATTGATCAAGGAACTGGCAGATACCGGTATCGCGATCGAGGCAAATACGCTCTACCCGCTTTTGCGCCGGCTCGAAAGCCAAGGGTTGCTCGAAAGCTCGTGGAATACCGATGGTGCGAAACCGCGTAAGTACTATGTGACGACCGATCTGGGCAATGAAGTACTAAAAGAGCTCAGGAAGCACTGGAAGGAAGTATCCACAAGTATGAACGATATGTTGGGGACGAACGTGACTTAGGGAAGCGTTCGCGTTGCAGTGACTGAAGCATGGTAACGACAGTGTCGCTAAGAAAAAAGAGACTTAGGGAGTGAAGCATGAACCACGAATTGATCGATCGCTATGTCTATGCGGTCACGCGCAGTCTACCGCTCAAAGATCGCGAGGAGGTCGCGCGCGAGATAGAGAGTCTGATCAGCGATATGCTCGAGGAGCGATGCGGAGCCATTACTCCTACCGATAAAGATATCCGTGTCGTCCTCGCCGAACTCGGCACCCCGCAAGAAGTGGTGATGCAGTACAGCGGAGAGCAGAACCAGGCGTTGATAAGCGGGACCTACTTCTTATATTACAAGCGTATTCTCAAGATCGTACTTCCGATTGTGGCAGTCGCGATTCCATTCGCGGTGATGCTCGGATTCATCTTCGATGGGCTTCCGGCCGATCCATCGGAAATGTTCTCAACGATCTTTTCCGGACTTATCGGTGGCACGATCGGCGGTATCATCCAGGCGTTCGCCATCATAACGTTGGTCTTCGCCATCCTCGAGCGCAAACAGGTCGTGCTTGATGAAGACGGGGAACTCCTCATGGATCTTCCCACCATCCCCAAAGTGGAAGAGCAGATCGGACCATGGGAGCCGATCTTGGGGATCTTGCTCTCGGTACTGGCTACGACGGTGTTCCTTCTCCTCCCACAACTGATAGGTTTCTGGTTCGGCGATCAGATCGGTTGGATCCCGGTATTTGCGACCACGGTCATCAGAAGTCTATGGCTACCCATCGCCATCTGGCTGGTATGCGGCATCTTCAAAGAAGCGGTAAAACTCATCGAGGGACGCTACAGCATGCGTGTCGCGTTCGCAATACTAGGCGCCAATCTCGTCACATTCGCCTGTGCGCTTCTCGTCCTGCTCAATCAAAATATACTTAATCCCGAATTCTCTTTGCACATAAAGGCCTTCCTCATCTCGGAGGGATTGCTAGTCGGCTCGGGAGGAAACTTCATCGCGGATCTACTCGTCCAGGTCAATATCGTCCTTCTCGCGCTCCTTGCGTTCGCGATGATCATCGAAACGGTGACTGCGTTCGTCAAGGCGTTGCGGAGCAGTACCACGATCGCGCAGATAGAATGATCACGACGGTATAAAGTAGTCTCTCGAAACTCCGAATAGATAACCTATATACGCCATTACCACATTTGTGGAAATGGTGAAGAGGTTACGGTGTACTAATGGAGGCGCCCTTTTAAGCTAAAACTGCCCTAAAGTATGTAACGCAATGCATACGAAGCCGGATGCTTTGAATGCTAAGACAGAGAAGGGTATATTCATTCTTTAATGCTATAGGAGGGATTATTATGAAGAATACCAAAGGAACATGGCGTAAACTACCGATGGCACTCGTGCTCATGCTGATGCTTGCAATCAGCTTGATGCCAGCAGTTGCTTTCGCTACGGATGACGCCACAAACACGGACACGCAGGAAGCGGCTGCCTATGCAGCTGAGGAGCAAAATGAGAACGCTGAGCTTGCGCAGGATGTTGACAACGCTGGAAACGCGATTGCCGACGAGGCTGCCAACGTTGATGACGCGTATCAGGATGCTAAGAACGATGCAGAGACTGCAATTGAGCCGATCAGCGCCGAGCTTGAGCAGGATGCTGACAAGGCCGGAGACTTTCTTGAGGACTGGTGGTGGGTTCTTCCGCTGCTCGCTCTTCTGGGAATCCTCGCATGGTGGTTCTTGCGTGCAAAGCCAGCACCTGAGGTAGCGGTTGTGGAAGATGTTACCGTTAAGGATGTTGTTGTCGATGAGGTAGTAGAGGACGAGCGTTTTTAATTCGCGCGATCTAATACTATCGATCCGATAAAAAAAGAAGCTGCTTGATGCAGCTTCTTTTTTTGTGCTGTCGAAATGATAGAGATTTGAACGATTACTCCGAAAGACGCCACTGCGCCTTGAGCGGATCGAGCATCTCGAAACCACCATCAGCCAGTGCGTCATGGATATCAGTGATCGACTCACCGCTCCACCCGTACGCGCCGAACGCCTGGCCGACCCGGTTCTTCGGTTTGAGTCCTACCAAGTAGGAGACGAACCCGGCGACCGACGGCAACATATGATTGTTGCGGGTCGATGAACCGATCAGAATATAGCGCGACTCGAGCAGCTGACCGACGGCTACCGAGAAATGCTCTTCGGCAAGGTTGAACACCGTCACGTGATGTTTGCTCGCCTCATACTTGCGACGCAGGTACTGCGCCATCTCGGCGGTCGAACCCCACATCGAGTCGAAGACGATGGTGACTTGATGACCGTCCGTCTCTCCGGTGGCCCAGCGGGTGTATGCCTCGATCATCTCACCCAGGTATTTTGTCAGCACGACACCGTGCGAAGGACAGACCATATCGACATCGAGCGACGCGACCTCGCCGAGCAGCTTGGTGACCTGCATCCCGAACGGCATCACGATATTCGCGTAGTAATTCTGCGCCGATCCCATCAGTGTCTCGAGAGAGACCTCAGAGTCCAGACGTTCGCCGGTACCGATATGCTGACCGAGCGCATCGTTGGAAAAGAGCATCTTGCGCGCCGGCAGATAGGTCGACATGCTGTCGGGCCAATGGACCATCATCATCGGGATGAAATGAAATGTCATCTCACCGGTGGACAGCGTGTCGTCGGCTCCCACCACATTGAACTCATAGGTACTGTCCGGATAGTACGCTGCTAACGCTTTTTGTGCATTCGCCGAACCGTAGAGCCGCGCCTTCGGATAGGCTTTCACAATCTCAGGCAACGCGCTACTGTGATCGGGTTCGCTATGGTTGACGATGATATTGTCGATGGGACGGTCTGCGATGACCGCCCTGATGTTGTCGAGTAACTGATCGAGGGTACTCGCGCGTACGAAGTCGATGAGCGTGACTTGCTCATCGACGACCAGATATGCGTTATAGGTGGTCCCTAGTGGAGTGAGGGCTTCGTCGAACTCTTCAAGATGGGGGTCGAACGCACCGACTGCGTAGACGCCATCCTTCAGCTCGCGCGCGTTGCTCACTTGTCTTCGACCTTGTTAAAAAGACTTTTCGCGGTACCGCAGTTGGGGCAGGTGAAGTCTTCGGGCAACTCTTCGAACGGAGTATCGCCGTCGTAGACCCATCCGCAAACGCTACAAACGTATTTAGCCATCGAGAATTCCTTCCATTCGTTCCTCGTCGTTATTCACACACCTCGTTGAATGCGCTTTTGGGCGCGCTGCACATGGGGCAGGTATAGTCGTCCGGCAAGTCCTCGAACGGTTCTTCTCCGTCGTAGACCCATCCGCAGACGCTACATACGTACTTGGTCATGTCAGACTCCTCTCGATCAAGGGTTAGGTAGAGTCATTGTACACCGACCGTTATACATTTTTCGTGTATTCGAACGAGCAGAAAGACCACTATGGTGAATACCGCTAAGATATACTTGATTTGAACGAAGTTCATATGTGTGCCGAACGAAAGGAGCACCAGATGTTTGATCGAGTTGCAATAAAAGCTCGCGCGAGAGAGGTTCTCAAACTCAATTTAGGCCATCTTATCGCTGCTTATGCAATCGCGGTGTTGCTTCCCTCTATCTTTAGCGGAGGCATCAATGGCGGAAGCTCTTCGACGAGCAATATTATATCCGCTCAGAGCGGGAACGGATCGCATTTCAATGCGCTGGCACCCTTCCTGATCATGCTGATCGCGATATTCATGTTCATGGCGTTCATATTCTCACTGGCCCTTATCCTGTACAGTGTCTTGGGTACCGGAGCGTTCGCGCGGATGAGCCTTAAAGCATATGACGGTGTCCCTGTTCGTTTCAGCGATCTGCTTGAGATCAAGGATTATTGGCTTAAGGTATTGGGGCTCTATCTCTGGATGGGGCTACGTATCTTTTTATGGTCGTTGCTGTTCATCATTCCGGGGATCATCGCAATGTATCGTTACGCGCTTGCACCTTATCTGCTCTTCGAGGATCCTTCGAAAGAGATCAACCAAGTCATCAATGAATCGACCACGTTGATGAGAGGCTTCAAAGGTCAGCTCTTTCTTTTCGATCTGAGCTTCTTTTGGTGGTGGTGTCTGGTCGCCGTGACATTCGGTCTCGCGATGATTTATGTCGGTCCTTACTTCGAGGTGGCGCGTGCCGGAGCGTATCGCGCGATCCGTTACCTGTCTTCTCAGCGAGCCGGAGAGGGCGCACCGATTAACTCAGCTGATCCCTCGGTCGTGACGCAAACGGTCTCTGACAGAGCCGGCGTGGCTGCCACAGGCGTTGCTGCGGCGGGAGCAGCGGTGGCTGCAGCGGTCAATGCGGCCGATGCGGTCGTCGAGGTACCGGTCGAAGAGGTCACCGAAGGAGTGGAGCTGATCGCCGAGCCGGTCACCGAAACGGTGGTCGAGGAGCCGGTTGTAGTAGCTGAACCGGTAATTGAAGAGCCGGTAGAGGTACCAGTCGCCGAGCCGGTGGTCGAAGCGCCGGTCGAGGTCGAGGTACCGATCGCCGTGCCGGTCGTTGAAGTCGAAGATGTGGGCGTAGAGCCCGTAACAGATTATGTCGCTAGGGAGGAGCCGCACATGAGTCTCAAAGACACTCTGGAAGATGCCTTTGTCGAGCCGGTCAGAGATCTCGAGGAATTGGCAGAAGAGAAAGAAGTCGAGCTCGAGGATGAAGTCGCCAATGAGGGCGCTTACGACAGCGTCGTCAACGTGAATAGACCGCACAAGGCGGTCGATGTTCTGGGCGAGATCGCAGACAACTTCGTCGAGTAATAGGGGCGGGGCGTAGACGCCCTAGATCTTCTTAAGGTTTATCCGATAACGGTATGTCTGGATCGCGTGCGCGATAGCGCGCGGACAATAACGTGAAAAAAATGAACGTGGCGCAGCCCAGCGCATGACTTCGCGCGAGTACTGCGCCATGTCTTTCTTATAGCACTTGATCGGGCATACCGCGCAGAAAGGCTTGGGGTCGTGGGGGCAGCGCTCGGTGCGCACTTCTACATAGCGAGCGTACGTAGCGCACTCTTCACACAGGATCGGAATGCGTGCTCCATAGATCTTGCCGGTCACCCCGTCGGAGACGAGTGGAACGCGCGCGCGATCGGCGTGATGTGCCTTGCAGTACCATTCGGTGAACCGTACTGCGAGCTCGGCATCCTCTGCCTTCTGAGTTTTTGCTCTCAACATGCGATAGAGTGTATCATGCCGATCGCGACACGCTAGAACCAGATCGTTATCAGCGGCGTGAAAGTGTTGAGCTCGAATACCCCGATACTGCTGGCGGTGCACACATACAGCAGATCATCGATCACCACTCCGCGCGCGGAGTACGAGTTGGGAAACTCGATCGTACCGCGGGAAACGAATCCACCGTCTTGATAACCGAATAGCGCGTACCCCTCAAAGGTCGGAAAGGCGATCAGATCGATCTGTGGAAGCACCAAGATCGCTTTGTGGTTGTAGAGCGCCTCCGAGTGGTCGATATCGGTAACGAGTTTGTCCAGTTCACGCACATCGCGCGGATCAGACACATCGAACATGGAGAGCTTTATCGGACCGGTGATGCCGGTCTCCTCGTCAGCGTCACGACCCAGACCGAAGAGCAGTCCCTTGCCATAGACGTGAAGGTACTGCGAGAATCCGGGGATCTTGAGAGCGCTGAGTACGCGTGGATCGCGCGGGTCTGACAGGTCGATGGCGAAGAGTGGATCGACTTGACGAAATGTCACGAAGTAGCCGACCTCTCCGGCAAAACGTACTGAATAGACCTGCTCACCGGGAGCCAGATCGGTCAGCTTGCCGATCATCTCACCTTTCCTGTCGAGGACGAAGAGTGCGTTGGTCTGCGGCGAGTCCTCGATCCGCTCATAGTTCATGAACCCGCGTTTTCTATCGGTATAGAGTTTCATCTCCTGGGTGGACACCGTGGTCACCACCCTCGTCGTATCCTGATACTGATCGATCGAGAACTGGTTGAGTAACTCACCGGGGACCACACTTTCGGTGACAAAGGTCAGATCTCCGCGATCGATGTCGAAGAAGGCCAGATGGGTATGATAGCCGTCGCGCCGATGCTCGACACGATACTGATCCTCGATCCACCGATCAATGATCTTTTCCTCATAGACGCTGGCCGCGATGACCAGAGAGTCATGGCTCATGTAGACGGTCGAGATGTAGCCGAACAGCGACTGTCCATCGAGGTGCTCACCGGTCTTCGTCGAGATCGAAGTGATCACCGTGTATCCGGTCTCTGAAGGGCTCTGAGGAACGATGATGTCTCGGGGGGCCATCGTCTCACGTACATCACCGGCGAACAGACAAGGCACGAACGTGCGCACATCATCGAATTCAGGACGTTGATAGATATAGTACGAGGTGACCAGATAGATCACGCCATCCTGCATGCGAGAGGTCACATAATCGCCGTCCTGTCCTGATTGGGCGACCTTTCTCGGTTGCATCCGATCGGAGATGTCGTAGGTGATTGCGAAGGTGGCGGCACCCTGGGTGGAGAGTGGCATATTATAACGAGATGATTCCTGATAGATGTTCGCGTCGTAATTGGTCAGCAACACGATGAGCCGATCCCCGTCAAGGAACATCTCCATGGGAGTGGGGAACTCGACAGGGGATACCATCGAGACATCGTCACTGGCGATCTCGGCCGAGGTCGAGTTTTGACGATTCGAGCTCACCGCTTTACGCGAGAGATCGACAAAAGTCCTCGATACCACCTTGGTGTTCTTGCCATCAGCGCGCGCGATGATGAGTTCGTCGTACGAGAGGATATAGAGATACTCACCGTCGGTCTTGACGATGTCGGCTTCGTCGACTCCCTCGACCTGCACATTGGTCGTCGAGAAGGTCTTCTCGCCCGAATCATCGGTCATCTGCACACTATCGCTCTGGCGCTTGGACATCGAA
>WRDL01000056.1 GCA_009784095.1 Coriobacteriia bacterium
ACACTCTACGGTCTGCAACGCATCGCGCGACTGGGACAGTAGGTGGGACAATAGGGTCGGTTCCTTTTGTCCCACCCGCACTCAAGTGAGAACGGATCCTCGAAAGGATCCGTTCTGTCATTTTTCTGGGTGACGTTTGGGACAAAAGGAACCGACCCTACTGTCCCACTCTCTTGGTCGCGACCGCGATCATCGAAACTGAGACGAGCACCAAACCCAGCATTGGCAGCAGAGCACTCGTGTCGCCGGTATCCGGAGTTGACGGTGTGACCGGTGGCACTACGTTCTTGGTCCAATGCGCATAGAGCGTCATGGTGCCCGGAACCGTATCGGTCGCGAAGTTCCAGAGTACTCCACCGGTCGGGTCGGTCCACCAACCGACAAAGGTATAACCGGCTTTGGTCGGATTGGTCGGTGCTGCGACCAGTGAGCCGACCGGCACCTCAACAGAAAGGATCGGCGTGTTGTTCTGACCATCGAAGTACACTGTTACCAGCTCGGTCCAATGGGCGTATAACGTCATGTCACTCGTCACCGGGTCAGCAAAATCCCACAACACACCATCGGCGGTAAACCACCCGTCAAAAACGTAGCCGTCACGTACCGGATCGGCTGGTTGAGCAACAGGATCGCCGGGGATGACCGGCTCGGTAAATGCAGGATCACCATTATCAGGCTCAAAGGTTACTTCCAGATACGTGTTGGCGATATATCCGCCATCTCCTTCCGTGAAGAAGATCTTTTCTAGCTCAAGGTTGATTGCCGGACGAATGACCTGGTAAGGGCTGCTATAGACGGTATTGAGAAGAACACCGGAGGTATATACCGTGTAAGCTGTGTTGGCAGCTCTTCCCTGTGAGCGAAGCCACCATGCCTCAGGGTTATATCCGCCGACCGGATTGTAGTATGCATATTGCGTCACAGAGGCCACACGGGATGCGTTGGTCGTCCATCCGTATGAGCCAAGAGCAATCTCACCCTCGCTAAGGAGAAACACCTTATCTTGAGTATCGGGTCCACCGGGCCATGTGGTGCCCCCTACATTAAAGGGTAGGGTATCAGGAGTGTGAACATCCGTCAGGTCTATTGCAGCTTGCTCTGCATCTTTAAAAGCCACATTGAGAAACGAATCATTCAGCCACGCGCGCATGCCACTATCTGCCCATGGCACCCAGGTAGTAGCTGTTGGGTTCCATTGATGATAGTCCAGTCCATATTGCGATACCAGAAACAGCTCATCGCCGTCATTTTCCAGCACACGCCAGGCAATCGGTTCGATGGCAAAGTTGCGGGTTCCTACCGTGACATAGTCGACCCCTTCGACCAAGTCAGTGATATCCGTGATTAGTGACTGCGGATAGTGGCCGAAAAACACGATGTCGCCGACGACGAGATCGGCAGGGTCGATGATAGCGGCACCTGCCAGCGTCGCTATCTGCATGAAGAGTAATACCCCGATCAGTATAAGAGGCAGGAACCTATGCGAAATCATGTTTCTTGGGGTTTTCTTGCGAGAATCGTACATCGTGACCTCCCAAACTCAGTACAAAGACACAAAGCAAATAAAAGCGGTTTTTGACCGTTTTGCGTTTTCAGTATAGCGGAAATAAATGTCGAGTGAAATGTTTTGATGCGAAATGCCGAGCTACTCTTCGATAACACCTGCAAGCCAGCGCATGTAGAGATCCTCGACGGCGTCGACCACCTGACGTGCCAGCTCGTCGGGCGCATGATCGATACCGATGCCGATCACCAATGCGTCCTTGGTCTGCTCCATCAAAATGCCCGCGACCTTCTCGTCTCTGCGATATACATCGTTTGGTGGCTTGACCCAATAGATACCTACAGCAGATTTGGTCAGGATGTCACGTAGGGTCTCAGCGACCAACAACGTGAGCTCTGTCGCCTCCTTGGCAGGAGGAGTGAAAGCGATCGAAAGGTAGGTCCAACCCGGCGGGCTCACCCAGCTGTTCCCGCGCGTGCCACGACCGGCGGTCTGCTCATCGGCACGAAACGCCTTCGGGAGCGCGCCACCACCTGCCGCATAGTCGCGGGCCCAGTCGTTGGTCGAGGCCACCTTTTTTTTGTGTTTGATTTTCATACCATTCCAGCATACCTTATTTATCGAAACGCCGACGGTAGAGACAGTAGGGTCGGTTCCTTTCGTCCCACATATGTGACCAAAGGAACCGACCCTACTGTCTCACTGTCTGATTACTATCCCGGTTTTTGCGAGGTGACCAGCTCGGTGAACTCGTCGAGCTTCATCGTGCCCATGTCGCCATCGGTGCGATGACGGACCGCGACGACTCCGTTCTCGATCTCGCGCTTGCCCATGATCAGCATATAGGGGACCTTCTGCGCGGTCGCTTTGGCGATCTTGGCGCCCATCCTCTCGGCGCTCGAGTCGATCTCTACACGCACGCCTGCTGATGACAGGTCACGTGCCACCGACTCCGCCGCCTCGAGCTGGTCGTCACTGATCGGGATGATCGTCGCCTGCACGGGGGCGAGCCAGACCGGGAACGCGCCCGCGTAGTGCTCGATCAAGATCCCGAAGAAGCGCTCCATCGAACCCAAGATGGCGCGATGCAGCATATAGGGACGCTCGACGGTGTTATCGGCGGTGCGGTATTCCAGATCGAACTTCTCGGGCATCAGCGCGTCGAACTGGATGGTCGAACACTGCCAGGTGCGCCCGATGGCATCCCGCAGATGGATATCGATCTTGGGTCCGTAGAACGCACCGTCACCCTCGTTGATCTCATAGTCGATCCCACGCTTGTCGAGGGTATCTTTCAGGATCGAGGTGGTGAACTCCCACGTCTCATCGGTGCCCATCGATTTTTCCGGACGTGTCGAGAGCTCAGCGGTATAGGTGAACCCGAACGTGTTCATAATATAGTCGACCAGGTCGAGCATCGCGTTGACCTCGTCGGCGACCTGGTCGGCGCGACAGAAGATGTGCGCGTCGTCTTGGGTAAAACTGCGTGCGCGCATCAGCCCATGCACGACACCGGAGAGTTCGTGACGATACACGGTACCGAACTCGAACAGACGAATGGGCAGGTCACGGTAGCTATGCAGATTGTCCGCATAGATCATGAGGTGACCGGGACAGTTCATCGGTTTGATGCCGTATTCGTTGATCTTGGGATGCTTCTCATCACCATCGTTGATCTCAAAGAAGTACATATTGTCCCGATAGTTCTCCCAGTGTCCACTGCGCTTCCAGACATCGGACTTGTAGACGTGCGGGGTGATCGCCTCGACATAGCCACGCTCGTAGAGCGCCGCACGAAGCCAATCCTGCAAAAGCCGCATCACGCGCGCACCCTTGGGGTGATACATCGGCAGACCGGCGCCTGCCTCTTCGCTGAAGCTGAACAGGTCGAGCTCGCGACCCAGCTTGCGATGATCGCGCTTCTCGGCCTCCTCCATGCGTGTGAGATACTCGTCGAGCTGCGCGTCATCTTCCCACGCGGTGCCGTAGATGCGCTGGAGCATCGGACGATCGCTGTCGCCATGCCAGTATGCGCCGGCGAGCTTCGTCAGCTTGAAGTGACCGAGCGCGCCGGTGTCATCTACATGGGGACCGCGACATAGATCGGTAAACGAGCCCGAGGTATAGAAACTGATCTCCTCGTCTTCGGGCAGCTCGTCGATCAACTCGAGTTTGTAGGGCTGATCTTTCATGAGCTCTTTGGCGTCCGCGCGATCGAGCACCTTTTTGGTGAAGGGACGCTTCTGCGCGATGATCTCGTGCATGCGCTGCTCGATACGCTCGAGGTCATCGGGCGTGAAGGTATGCTTGGAATCGAAGTCGTAGTAGAAGCCGTCCTCGATCGACGGACCGATACCGAACCGGGTACCGGGAAACAGCTCACCGACCGCCTCGGCCATAACGTGCGCGGTGGAATGACGAATTTGGTCTAATTCAGCGATGTTCATGAGGTATGTCCCTTGTAACTAGAAGTCGAAATCAACATCAGCGAACGATCCCGTACCGACGCTTGAGAGACGGCCCGATCTGCCAGAGCGTTTCGATTGGCAGTACGGGCACGCGTGCCAGTTCGGCTTGATCGGGCGTCCGCAATAATCACATTTGATACGAAGTTCACTTAGGCAATCAGGGCAGATCAGGTAATCGCTCGCAATACCCGCTCCGCATTTGGGGCATGATTTATTCTCGAGTTCAGCGTCGAGCAGGCGAAGGCTCAGATCGCGCTCCTGGGCATCAGCGGTAAATTCTGCGGGGCGGATGATCATATATATGATGACGAGCGAGATGACGGTGAAGAACGGCAACAGCCCGATCAGCGAGAGTCCGTACTTGACGAAGGGAAGACCCGCGATGATACCGACAAAAGTACACACCAGACCGATCGCTCCCCAGATGATCGCTCCTGCCGAGCGTTTGATCGCATCTCGGTAGAGCCAGTACACCAACGCACAGGTGATGACGAGGAAGACGACTCCGATGACTCCCGATGCGACTTTGAACATGCCGCTTTCGAGAATAGGCGCAAAAAGTCCACTCATAACAATCCCATCCCTACCATGATCTCTATTGCCGTCTCATTGTAGCATTCAGCGTGTCAGTAAGAGTCGACCTGATAGCTCTCTTGTACCACTACGGGTTGCTTACGTCTGAACAGCGACATCAGCAGCAGTGAGAGCAGGAATGCCCCCAGCGTCCACCAAATATGGTCGGTGAGCCAATCGAGAAGCGCGCCCAGATAGGGGATCGAGACGAGCTTCTTCATCAGGACCTGCTCTTCGGTGAACTGCTCGTGCGTATTCTCCCGATCAGCGAGCGCGATCGTATCGTAGGTCGTACGCGATTCCGCACGTATCACGTTAACGACACGTCGAAGCGCCGCCCTACCCTCGGATTCTTGATTGGTCGCGAAGAGAAGATCGTCGCCGATGACTCCGCCGTTGGGCTCCATCTCACGGGCGATGATCAGACTGCCGTTTCGAATATCGGGTTCCATATCGCTTCTACGTTGGTAATAGACCCCGAAATCACCGAACGAGGTGATCGGGTTATTGCGTGTCAGGAACGCAAACGCGCTCAGCAGTAGTCCAAGCACCGCGGCGATCCACAAAAGGATGCCGAGCGTGCGCATCAGTCCACGCCAACCGCCGGGTCGCTCGACTTGCTCTGCCAGATCATCAAATGTCGCGGTGGTCTCTGGAGGCAGTGGGGTCCCGATGACCTGCTCAGGGGGTAGTGGTTGCTCGACGGGGGTGACGACCACCTCCGGGGTGTCGACAAGCGGTGCGACCTCGACTGTTTTCTGCTCGATGAACTCTTCGAAGATCGGTGTCTCTTCGACCGTGATCGGAGTTGCGACCGTAACCGTCTGCTCGACCACCGGCTGAGTTGCCGGCTGGGTCACTGGCTCGACCATCGGCTGAGTTACCGGTTGAGTTACCGGTCGAGCTGTAGGCTCAATCACCGGCGCGGAGATCTCGACCGTCGAGGTAGGTGCGACCGGCATGACCGCGGTCGCGGTGAGCGGCGGCGCCTCCGCCGAGGCTTGTTGCAGCATCTGATCTGCGATGCGCAGCTCCTGCGCTTTTTGCAGATAAGCGAGATATATCTCCTCGGTCGTGCGGGGAACAAATTTCGACATGATCGCTATCCCCTCTTAGAGTTGGTCCTCAAGTACCGAATACATCTTATCGAGCTCATCTTTCATGGATTTGGTCGTATCTTCGAGCCGATAGGCATGCAGTGAGGCTTGATCGATCAGCGCGGTGATCTTGGTCCGCGCTTGCTTCTTCGTCTCAGCAACGACCTTGGTCGCTTCATTGAGCAGCTCGAGCGCCTCGGCGTTATGTTCGGCTGCCGACGGAGCTTCGCGGTACTCATCGAGCTCTTTGTTGATCTGCGCGAGCTCACCGGTCACTTGCGTGAGTTCAGCCTGTTGCGTTTGATAATGAGTGAGCAACTCTTCGTAGTTCTCTATGAGTAAATTGACGAAAGCGTCGACCTCGAGAGGCGAGTAGCCCTCAGATTGTATTTGAAACGCAATTTTTTCCGTCATCGTACCTCCCGACACCTGTCGCTTATGATGTTAGATTGTACCAAATAACCAGCGCCTCTCTCTCGAACGGACGAGGTTGATTGATGGAATGTCCATATCTGTTTTGTATCAGCGACTTCGGTGTACGTATCTTTGTGCTGTTTTATACCGAATACGCGAGTTTTTGAGCGATTTCATACAAAGAAAGGGTACCGGTGACCACCAGAGGGGATGCCTGATCCCACTCGTCAAGAATTGGTCTTTCTGTGATGCCGGCGATGGTATCGATCAGATCCTCGAGGGGCAGTGCGCGTTTCGGGTCGGGTGCGACAAGCGGCAGATAGGCACGCGCGACCGGATCGAGCGCACTGATGATACCTGCGAGGTCCTTGTCGCGAAAGACTCCCAGCGCGATGAGGGGATCTTGGTCGAGCAGACCGCTTCGGCGTGCTTGGACTATCGTCTCGGCAAGCTTGAGCGCCGCTTCGGGATTGTGCGCTCCGTCGTAGATGACCAACGGCTGACCGCTCAGCGTGGTGGCAAGTATCTCGAAACGTGCGGGGAACGTGATCGTCTCGAGCGCCGAGCGCACTGCTGAGTCAGTCAAGGGGCGTCCCAAAAGCGCCTCGGTCGCGATGAGTGCTGCTTCTATGTTGGGAAGCTGATAGAGCGGGATATGTGCCGGGATCGGCAAGCGGAGTTCAGGGTGGTCTGAGTCTCGAGTGCTCAGCGGTCCGGTCAGGACGACCGCGCCCACGCTGCGCGCTTTCTCCTCGAAAACACGGCGCGCCGACCCGTCGGTCACTCCTGCGCTGAGCACGACGGTGGAGCCGCTCTTGATCGCGCCTGCCTTGTCGAGCGCGATCTCTTCGATGCTCTCCCCCAAGATCGCGGTATGCTCCAAAGATACACTGGTGATGACGACGACCGCCGGATCGAGGATGCAGGTGCTGTCCCAAGTGCCGCCGATACCGGCCTCGACCACCGCCACATCGATAACGCAGCGCGCGAACTCAAAGAGCGCCATCGCGGTCACCATCTCGAAATCCGATGGTCGCGGTAACGTCGCGTCTTGCTCGTGTGCCCCATCCCAAGCACGCATGACCGCTTGGCGCGCGTCGTCCCATTCTTGCGGTGAGAGCGGGGTCCCCTCGATCTGGATCCGCTCATAGGGGCTTTGTACCGCAGGACTGATCGTCATACCGGTGCGCAACCCTTCAGCGCGCAGCAGTGCTTCGATCATACGGGTGGTCGAGGTCTTGCCGTTCGTGCCGACGACTTGGATGGAGGCGTATCTCGTTTGCGGATCATCGAGCTGTGCGCACAGCGCTTCGATGACGTCGAGCGAGGGATTGATCACGCTATCCCAATTCAGACAGTTGGGTATCGATCGACGCGAGCGCCGCGGTGAGCTCTTTGGCTGCCGCGCGGTCCTTCTCTATGATCTCGGGTGCTGCCTTGGAGAGGAATCCCTCATTGGAGAGCTTACGCTCGAACCGGTCAAGGTCGCCAGCTACCTTATCACGTTCCTTGAGCAGTTTCGCCTTCTCGGCCTCGAGATCGACCAGTCCGACGAGCGGGACATATATCTCCAACCCGCTGTCGACGGTCACGCTCGCGTTGGCCGGTCTTTGCGCATCGGCTGCGGCGGTCAACTGCGATATCCGCCCAAGCGAGGTGATCAGCGAGGTGTTCTCCTCGAGAAGGGCGACGTTGCTTGCAGGTGCCTTGACGATGACTTCGAGCTCGGTACGCGGGCTTAGTCCGTAACGTGCACGCACCGCGCGGACCGCGGTGACCACCGCTTGGAGCATCGCGATCGCACCTTCGGAGTGCTCGTCGCGATACTGCGCGAGCGTGGAGGCGTCCGGCCAGGGGGCGACCATGATCGATTCGGGGAGACCCTGGCCGTGCGAGAGCGGCAGTTTACGCCAGATCTCATCGGTGATAAATGGCATGAAAGGATGGAGGAGTCGCAACGCGTTGTCAAGCACATAGACCAGCATTGCCTGGACCTGACGGCGATCAGTCTCATCATCGCTTTGGAGACGACTTTTCGCCAGCTCGATATACCAGTCACAGAACTGCGACCAGAAGAATTCGTAGAGATCGCGCGCGACCTCACCGAAGCGGAACGCCTCAAGACCGCTGGTCACGCTCTCGACCAGATCGACCAGACGCGAGAGGATCCAGCGATCGGCCACGTTGACCGGCTGCGGTATCTGATCGGTCGCAGTGAAGTCGGCGACGTTCATCAGAACGAAGCGCGCGGCGTTCCATATCTTGTTGGCGAAGTTGCGGGAACTGAGCAGCTTCTCCTCGTCGAATTTGAGATCCTGGACCCCGGTGACCTGGAGCATGAGACCGAAACGCATCCCATCCGCGCCGTAGTCGGCCATCAGGTCGAGCGGGTCGACGCCGGTACCGAGCGATTTGCTCATCCGCTTGCCTTCTTTGTTGAAGACGGTCGGATGGATGATGACATCCGAGAACGGGACCTCATCGTCGCAGAAATACATGCCGCTCATGATCATGCGCGCGACCCACAGGAACAGGATATCCCGTGCGGTCGAGAGCGTTGAAGTCGGGTAGAAGAAGTCGAGCTCATCGGTGTGGTCGGGCCAGCCCAGCGTAGCGAACGGCCACAGCTGAGATGAGAACCAGGTATCGAGCACATCCTCGTCCTGACGCATCGCGGCACCGCACTTCGGACAGGTGACCTCGTCCTCTTCGCTTGCCAGTATCTCGCCGCACGCATCGCAGTAAAAGACCGGGATACGGTGGCCCCACCACAGCTGGCGGCTGATGCACCAGTCATGGATGTTCTCCATCCAGTGGTAGTAGACGTTCTCCCATCTTTGCGGATGGAAGGTCACGCGCCCGTCGCGCACCGCTTCGATCGCCGGTGCGGCCAGCGGCTTCATATCCACGAACCATTGCTCGCTCAGATAGGGCTCGATCGTGGTCGCACAGCGATAGCACTGACCGACCGCGTGCGGATGCTCCTCGGTCTTGACGAGGAAGTCGCCCGCCTCCAGATCGCGCAGCACCGCTTCGCGTGCCTCTAGGCGGTCCATGCCCGCGTAATCGGTGTAGAGCGGATCGTCGGAGACGATCGTGGCGGTCTCGGTCAGCACGTTGATCTGCTCGAGGTCGTGGCGCAGACCGATATCGAA
>WRDL01000057.1 GCA_009784095.1 Coriobacteriia bacterium
ACGGAGCACTATCGGGACAAGAATCCGGTCGTGATCTGCGTGCTCAAAGGGGCGATCTATGTGCTCAGCGATCTGACGCGCTATATCGATGCTGACCTCGAGATCGACTTCATGGTGGTCTCCTCGTATGGGACCGACACGAAGAGCTCGGGTGTCGTGCGTATCGTGCAAGACCTTTCCACGTCGATCCATGATCGCCACGTTTTGGTGATCGAGGACATCATCGACACAGGACTCACGCTCAAATACCTTCTGCGCAACTTTGCGGCGCGGGGTGCGAAATCCATCGAGGTCGCCTCGTTGCTATGGAAAAGTGGTGCCCAGGAGATCGAGATCGATGCCAAGTGGATCGGTTTCGAGATACCCAACGAATTTGTGATCGGCTATGGTCTCGACTATGCCGAGAAATATCGCAATCTTCCCTATGTAGGCGTCATCAAGCCTGAGGCGATATAAGGAGACGACTGTGAAGAAGAGGAACCTGAGGACCGTTCTGATCTATCTGGGAGTGCTCGCTCTGGTCGTGTGGCTGCTCGCCAACAGTTTCGGTACCCAACTCAACACGCAACCTGAAGAATTGACCACCGGCGAGTTCGTCGAATTCGCCACCAAGGGGTTGATTGAAGAAGCGCAGTACTCATCCTCGACCGGAGGTGTGACGGGGACGTTTTGGAAGACCGAGACCTCGATGAAGGACGGCGATGAGCCTCTTGAGTTCACAACGACATGGGCAGGAGCTGATACCTTCACCGAGTTCGCGCAACAAAACCTCGAGGGAGCGTTCACCATTGACAACACCGACCACATCATCTGGTGGTCGCTACTCGGTTCGATCATCCCTGCGTTGCTGATCGTGGGAGTGATGTTCTTCTTCCTCAATCAGATGCAGGGCGGCAATCGCGGGGTCATGGGCTTCGGTCGGGCAAAAGCCAAGCGGCTGACACAAGATAAAGACAAGATCACCTTCAATGACGTCGCTGGAGCCGACGAGGCGATCGAGGAACTACGCGAGATCAAGGATTTTCTAGCGCATCCCGAACAATTCACCAAGATGGGTGCCAAAATCCCCAAAGGCGTACTACTCGTCGGACCTCCCGGTACCGGCAAGACGCTGCTTGCGCGCGCGGTCGCCGGTGAGGCGGATGTCCCGTTCTTCACCATCAGCGGCTCTGACTTCGTCGAGATGTTCGTCGGCGTCGGCGCGAGCCGTGTGCGCGACCTGTTCGAGCAAGCCAAGGCCGAAGCGCCCTCGATCATCTTCATGGATGAGATCGACGCGGTCGGTCGTCATCGTGGCGCGGGCCTCGGTGGTGGACACGATGAGCGTGAACAGACGCTCAACCAACTCCTTGTCGAGATGGACGGGTTCGAGGGACATGAGAACGTCATCTTGATCGCGGCCACCAACCGCCCCGATATCTTGGATCCCGCGTTGCTGCGTCCGGGTCGCTTCGACCGCCAGATCGTGGTCGATCGCCCCGACTTGAAGGGTCGCGAGGAGATACTCAAGATCCACGCACGTAACAAGCCGTTGGGTGATGACGTCGACTTGCCGGTCCTGGCGCGACGCACCCCCGGTTTTACCGGCGCTGATCTGAACAATCTGCTCAACGAGGCAGCACTGCTCGCGGCACGTGGCGATAAGACGACCATCTCCATGACCGAACTCGAGGAAGGGATCGACCGTGTGTTGGCTGGTCCCGAGCGCCGTAGTCGCATTATCTCCGACAAGGAGAAGTACACCATCGCGGTCCATGAGGCGGGTCACGCCATCGTGGGTCATCGGCTGCCTAACTCCGACCCGGTCCATAAGGTGACGATCATCCCGCGTGGGCGCTCACTCGGCTCGACCTGGTCACTGCCCGGTGAGGATAAGTTCCTTGAGAGTAAAAAAGAGATGATCGACGATATCGCGGTGCTTTTAGCCGGACGGGTCGCCGAGCAGATGATCAATGGCGACATCACCACCGGCGCGAGCAACGATATCGAGCGCGCGACCCAGACCGCCAAGAACATGGTGACCAAGTACGGTATGAGTGATCTGCTCGGGCCACAAAAATACGGACAAGAACAAGGCGAGGTCTTCCTTGGTCGCGATCTGACCAACAACGCCGATTACGGTGAGGCGACCGCGCGTTTGATCGACGAAGAGATCAAGCGGTTGATCGATGAAGGATCGGATACCGCCTTAGAGATACTCGATGCCGAGCGCGACAAACTCGAATTGATGGCAGCCGCGCTCATCGAGTATGAGACGCTCGAGGGCGAAGCGGTCGACGCGCTGCTGACCGGGGAGTGGGACGAGTACGTCATCAAGCACTTCGATGGTTCGGCCGGTGTGCCCGCGCTCGAGCCCGACATCGAAGAGACCGCCGCTCCCGGTATCGTCTACGCTCCGGCAGAGCCGGTCAACGAGGAGTTGCTCGATGACCTGCGTGAGGATGTTGAGAACTAGTTCGGTAAGCAAGAGGATCGGAAGCGTCCATGAAAGACTCTGCTAAAGGCACACAGGATAACACGATGGATCTGGCGCGCATCGAGGAAGGTGTGCGCCTCATTCTTGAAGGGATAGGCGAGGACCCGGGTCGAGAAGGGCTGGTACAGACTCCGGCGCGCGTAGCCCGCATGTACGAGGAGATCCTGGCGGGTATGCACGAGAGTTCGGCCGAGCACTTCAAAGTCACCTTTGAAGAGGACCACCAGGAGATGGTCCTGATCAAGGACATCCCACTCTACAGTATCTGCGAGCACCACTTGGTACCATTCATCGGAGTGGCGCATGTCGCCTACATCCCCAACGCACAAGGCACGGTCTGCGGGCTTTCCAAGCTTGCACGCGTGGTCGATGTCTATGCCAAGCGCTTACAATTGCAGGAGCGTCTGACTTCCCAGATCGCCGAGAGTATCGTTGCGCATTTGGATCCACTCGGAGTGATGGTCGTGATAGAGGCCGAGCATCTTTGCATGTCAATGCGCGGAGTCCGCAAACCGGGCACCACGACGGTGACCAGCGCGGTGCGCGGCGCATTCGCGAGCGACCCGAGAACTCGCTCCGAAGCGATGTCGTTCATCAACGGTATATAGGTGAGACAGTAGGGTCGGTTCCTTTCGTCCCACATCATCATGGATACTTCACTTGAGCATAATGCAGAGGGACGAAAAGAGCCGACCCTACTGTCTCAGCCGCTCATCATGGGCATCGTCAACGTGACCCCGGACAGTTTCTCCGATGGAGGACAGTTCGAAAGCGCTGCGGATGCGATCGATCACGCAAAACAGCTGGTCGATGAAGGGGCTGACATCATCGACATCGGAGGCGAGTCAACGCGTCCGGGTCATACACCGATCGAGCCTGAGGAGGAGATCGCGCGCATCCAGTGGATCGTCGAGGAACTCGCAGATCAAGGTATTTGTCTGTCGGTCGATACGCGCCATGACGAGACGGCAGATCTCGTCATCGAGGCGGGTGCGACCTTCATAAACCGGATCTTTCATCTCTACAATACGGACGGCGAGATCGTCGCGGTCGATCCGGGATTCGGATTCGTCGAGACCTACGAACAGGATCTGGCGTTGTGGGCATCGCTGCCCGAGCTGGTCGCCTCACAATACCCGGTAATGGTCGGTATCTCTCGAAAGCGGCTCGTCGGGCGTATCAGTGGCGTCCATGATCCTCTCAAGCGCGATGAGGCGAGCTCTCAGTTGGCGGTCGGTGCTGCCGCGCATGGCGCACGGATCCTGCGCGTGCACAACGTCGCGCTCACCAGGCAACACCTCGATGCATTCGCACAGGCTGAGCCTGCGATCACCTATGTCGCACTCGGATCGAATCTGGGTGATCGCCACGCATATATCGATGCGGCGATCGAGCGGGTCGATGCATTGCCCGCTACCCGCGTCGTCGCCCGGTCATCCGTCATTGAGACTGCTGCGCAGTATGTGACCGATCAACCCGATTTTCTCAATGGTGCGATCCGTGTCGAGACCAAACTGCCTCTGTTCGCCTTCTTCATCGAATTACAGGCGATCGAGGTCGCACTCGGCAGGGTCAAGCTTTACGACAAGGGGCCGCGTATAATCGACCTGGATCTACTCCGCTACTCCGATATCGCCTACTCGACACCAGAACTCACCATTCCGCATCCTCTCATGAATGAGCGCGAATTCGTGCTTAGACCACTCGCTGAGATTACCGTATAATAGAAGATTAAGGTTTCGGAATGCTTTTGCACGGATCAGGGAGGTTGGTCAGCTATGCGCCGTATAGGAATCACCGACACGACGCTTCGTGACGCCCACCAATCACTATGGGCGACGCGCATGGAGATCGGCGATATGTTGCCGATCTTGCCGACGATGGACGAGGTCGGTTATTGGTCACTTGAAGCGTGGGGAGGCGCGACGTTCGATACGTGCCTTCGTTTCTTGGATGAGAATCCTTGGGAGCGGCTACGAACTATCAAGCAGCATTGTCCGAAGACCCCGCTACAGATGCTGGTAAGAGGCCAGAACCTGGTCGGATATCGTCACTACTCCGATGATATCGTCGACCGTTTCATCAAGGTATCGAAGCGCAACGGTATGCACGTGTTCCGCGTGTTCGACGCGCTCAACGATATCCGCAACGTCGAGACATGCGCACGCGCGATCAAGGAATGCGGTGGTTATTTCGACGGAGCGATCAGCTACACGATCTCGCCGGTACATACCATCGACGCGTTCGTCGACTATGCCGCACAGCTCGCCGAACTGGGAGCCGATTCGGTCACTATCAAGGATATGGCCGGCATGCTCACCCCGTTCCGTACCGCCGCGCTCGTCGAAGCGCTCAAGAGCGAGATCGACATCCCGGTCCATATCCATACACACTATA
Source organism: Coriobacteriia bacterium (assembly GCA_009784095.1). Classification (GTDB taxonomy): domain Bacteria; phylum Actinomycetota; class Coriobacteriia; order WRKU01; family WRKU01; genus WRDL01. The sequence goes on from WRDL01000057.1 coordinate 4,874, forward strand.
TCGGGGGTATGGCCCCCATGAACTATCTCAAAGGTATCGAGGCAGGTGCCGAGGTGGTCGATACCGCGGCGGTCGCGCTCGCCTTCGGAAACAGTCAGCCGGCGACCGAGATGATCGTCGCCGCGCTCAAGGAGAGCGAGTTCGACACCGGGCTTGACCTGGACCTTCTCTTCAAGATCGCCCAGTATTGGGAGGATGTGCGCGAGAAGCGCAAGTATCAGAGAGGTACGACCTCGATCCTCTCGATGGAGGTCTTCTCCCATCAGGTACCGGGCGGCATGATGTCCAACCTGGTCTCGCAACTCGATATCCAGAAATCACTCGATCGACTACCCGATGTGCTCGATGAGATTCCGATCGTTCGTGCCGAGGTCGGCTATCCGCCGCTCGTTACGCCGATGTCGCAGATCGTGGGTACCCAAGCGGTCATGAACGTTCTGACCGGTAAGCGCTGGAGCGTGGTCTCCCAAGAGATGAAGGATTATCTCAAGGGGCTCTACGGCAAGGCACCGGGTCCGATCGCCGATGGTCTGCGCGAGCGGGTGCTCGGAGCGGGCGATCTGCTTGATGAGAATATACGTCCCGGCTCGCTGGTGACGACGACGTTCGAGCAGTTCTCCGAGGAGATCGGAGATCTTGCCCAATCCGAGGAGGACGTGTTGATGTATGCGCTCTTTCCCATCGAAGCGCGTGCTTATTTGGAAAAACATAAGAAAGATGCAGAAGGCATCGTCTTTATGACGGGGCATGAAGCATCGGTAGTAAGAGAGGAAGATACCGTGGATGTAGGACAGATCCGTGAATTGATGGAGACGCTCTCAGCCAGTGATATCGCTGAGATCACCGTCACCGAGGGCGAGAACACGATCACTCTGCGCAAGGCGGGGGCTGCTCCGATAGCGGTCGCAAGTGCACCGTCGGTCCAGACCGGTGAGTTGAAGGATACCGCGCAAGCGACCTGCGACGCTGATGTGTCATGCAGTGTGGTCACCCCGGTAAATGAGAACTACAAAGCGATCACCTCTCCGATGGTCGGCACCTTCTATACCAGCCCGTCGCCGGATACCGAAGCGTTCGTCACAGTCGGCGATGAGGTGGCGGTCGGCGACCCGATATGCATTGTCGAGGCGATGAAACTTATGAACGAGCTGTCTGCCGAGGAGGCAGGCACCATCCGTGAGATCGTCGCAAAAGACGGCGAGATGGTCGAGTACGGATCCGTACTCTTCTACTACGAAGCGTAGCGGGACATGATAAAAAAACTTCTTATCGCCAATAGAGGTGAGATCGCGGTACGCATCATGCGCGCGGCACATGAGATGGGCATCGCAACGGTCGCGGTCTATTCCGAGATCGACGCGGACAGTATGCAAGTGCAGCTCGCCGACGAGGCGATATGCATCGGTCCGGCCCCCTCGGTCAGATCCTACCTGAACCAGCCCAACATCATCATGGCGGCTCTGCGGACCGGTGCCGATGCAATCCATCCCGGTTACGGTTTCTTGGCCGAGAATGCCGAGTTCGTGCGCAGATGCGAGCACGAAGGCATCATCTTCGTGGGACCGAGTGCTGACGCGATCGATCGTATGGGCAACAAAGCGGCTGCGCGAGCGACCGCGATAGAGGCGGGTGTACCGGTCGTTCCCGGTTCCGACGGTATCGTCGAGACCGTGGATGCCGCGCGCGTCTTTGCCGATGAGGTCGGTTATCCGGTGCTCATCAAGGCGAGCGCCGGTGGCGGTGGCAAAGGAATGCGCATCGCGCAGAGCGCCGACGAGCTGGAAAAGCAATTCGTTGCGGCACGTACCGAAGCGGCAGCAGCGTTCGGAAACGACGAGGTCTATCTCGAGAAATACTTAGCTCGTCCACGACATATCGAGTTCCAGGTGCTGGCTGACGCGCACGGGAACGCGGTCTATCTGTTCGAGCGTGACTGCAGTGTGCAGCGACGTCACCAAAAACTCATCGAGGAGGCACCCTCTCCGGCGCTTGACGAGCAGTTGCGAAAGAAGATGGGCGCCTCGGCGGTCGCGCTCGTGCAAGCGGTGGACTATGTCAACGCTGCGACGGTTGAGTTCCTCTATGACACCGATAGCAAATTCTACTTCATGGAAATGAACACACGTGTGCAGGTCGAGCACCCGATCACCGAGCAGATCACCGGTATCGATATCATTAAAGAGCAGCTCAGGATCGCGTCAGGCGAGCCGTTGAGCTTCACCCAAGAAGATATCGAGCTGCGTGGGCATGCGCTGGAATTCAGAATCAACGCTGAGGATCCGCACCACGATTTCCGACCCAATCCCGGACGGATCGAGCAGTTGGTCTTACCCGGTGGTTTTGGAGTGAGAGTCGATACACACTGCTACACCGGATACCTGGTGCCACCGACCTACGATTCGATGATCGCCAAGCTGGTGGTGTGGGGTGAGGATCGCGATGAGGCGCTCGCGCGTGGAGCGCGTGCGCTCGCGGAGATGACGATCGCTCCGATCAAGACCACGATACCCTTCCATCTGGCTGCGATCCAGGTCGCAGACTTCATCAGCGGGGATGTGTGCACTGATTTTATCGATACTCACCAGATCGAGCTCGATGATTGAGGCACAATCGCGCTCGATGCCGACCGAGGGAAGTGTTCGATGAAAGAGAAGTGCTTCCCGACGCAGCGAGTGACGTAGAATAACAGTAACAGTCAAGAGATACTACCGAAGGAGCGAGATATGAGTTCAGACCGAGGGATCGGACCGATCCAGACGCAAGCACAAGAAGATGTGACGCTTGATGGCATCACCATCGCCCCGGGTGTGGTCGAGACCGTCGTGGCCCTTGCCGCCGAGCAGACCGAGGGTGTCGCGGGTGTCTGCGCGCGCTCATCGATCCGTCGGATGGGAAGTGCGCCGGCCGTCGATGTCGCGCTTGAAGATGGCGAGCTCACCTGTGCGGTCCATATCGTCGCCTATTATGGGTATCTGTTGCCTGAACTGGGGCATTCGGTACAGTCGGCGGTCAGATGCGCGCTCGACGGACAAATGGGCATCAAGCCTGCCAGCGTCGACGTCTTCATCGACGGCATCGAATTCGAGGATTAAATCGGTAGATGAGCGACTACTTGGACCTTTTTTCTGCACGCACCCACGCGCGCATCATGGCGCTTCGTCTGCTCTATCAATCCGAGCTGACCGGACGCCTGGTCTCCGACCTACTCGCCGATGACGCGTATGTGTTCAAGAACGAATACGAGGGGCTCTGCCAAGAGCCGATCGGCAACAGTGATGTCATGCGTGATTGCCCCAACTTCGATACGTGTGAATACCGTCTCTTCTTCGACCAATATGGCGACGAGATCGACTCATACTCGCTCGACATCGCCAACGGGGTCGAGGAGGACAAGGGGGCGATCGATGAATTGATCGCGCGCGCATCCGAGCATTGGGACATTTCACGAATGCCGGTCGTCGATCGCAGTATCGCGCGCATAGCGACCTGGGAGATGCTGCGCAATTCGCCCGAGGTCCCGCACAGCGTGGCGATCCATGAAGCGGTCAATATCGCCAAGGAGTATGGGGGAGATGACAGCTCGATGTTCGTGAACGGGGTGCTCGGCGAGATCACCAAGCTGGTGGTCGAACAGAAAGCGTCCGTATAGGTAGAATAGTACACAGGATCGTGAGAGCAGGATCGACCATGGCAAAGGCAAAACCGAAGGCACCTGAATACGAAACCTACGAAGAGGCCAAAGAGCGCCTCGATCAAATAGTCAGCGACGTGCGCGGCAAGGATATCTCTCTTGAAGCGAGCCTTGACCTGCTCGACGAGGGCGTCGAGCTCGCCAACAGGTGCACCGAACTCATCGATGTCGCCTCCTGGTCAAGACCGAGCGATGTAGGTGATGGCGAATCTGCCACCGAGAACGATGGCGTGGTCGAGTCGGACACCGAGCCGCCATGCGCACCAAGCGTCGAGCCCGATGTGAATACCGATGGAGAGACCATCGACGAGGCCTCCCTCGAGCAGGCTTATCTTGATGATGCGATCGAGCAAACCGATGGCGAGGAGGTCGAGTAACTCGACCATGACACCGAACAAAAGAAAAAAACGCATTCTCGACAGGATCGAGAACCCCAATGACCTCAAGGTGCTCAACCTTGATGCGTTGACGACGCTTTCCGAAGAGATACGTGATCAACTCATTGACACGACCTCGGTCACCGGCGGGCATCTTGCCCCGAACC